>JAFMRN010000218.1 GCA_017354065.1 Solirubrobacterales bacterium | reverse complement strand
CGTCCAGATACAGCGACAGCACGCGGGACTCGAGCTCTGAGAGGCTCGAGCCGATGCAGTCGACCAGCGCGCGCAGCTCCTCGGTGGAGATCACCTGATTGATCGGGTCATGCACCGGCGAACCGGGCAGCATCTCGTCCAGCGTGGGCTCGGACTCACTGGAGGAGCCCGCCGGCGTCGATGAGAAGGACACGTACTGGTTCAGGGGCGTGTGCTTGTTGCGCGTCGCGGTCTTCACCGCGGTGATGATCTGGCGCGTGATGCACAGCTCCGCGAAGTTGCGGAAGCTCGACTCACGGTCGGTCCGGAAGTCACGGATCGCCTTGTACAGGCCCACGAGCCCTTCCTGGATCAGGTCGTCCGAATCACCGCCGGCCAGGAAGTAGGAAGACGCCTTCAACCTGACGAATCCGTAATAGCGACGCACGAGGCGGTCATAGGCATCGGCGTTTCCCTGCTTAGCGAGGGCGATCAGGTAGCCATCATCTACCTGAAGTTGAGATTGAGGATTGGTTGCAAATCGGGCCACGACAGGACTCCTTCGAGTTCTGACCGCCGACCATCCAGGCCGGCGGAAAGGTTCGTGGCGCGTCACCTCCCCTGGCGCCGCTACCTATGAGGTTGTTTTGGTCGACGACCCTCCCAGGTTCACGACCGTCAAGTCTGAGGCTCAAGCTCGACTTGATCGTTAAGACGCGGCCAATTTGACACAGCTACGTAGCTATGTCAACTGCAAAGTGAAAACTTTTTCCCAGCTAGAGGAGGGTTTTTGGGGCGCTACCGCGTGTCCGCCGCCGCGTACAGCAGCACTGCCGCAGCGGCAGACACGCTGAGCGAGTCGATCTGGCCGCGCAACGGCAACGCGATCAGCGCGTCACAGGCCTTTGCGACGCGCGGCCGCAGACCCCTGCCCTCTGAGCCCAGGACGAGCACCAGCCCGCCGGCGAAGTCGACTGAGCGGTAGTCCATCCGGGCTTCCCCCGCAGCTCCGTAGCACCACAGGTCCTTGGACTTGGCCTCCACCAGGAAGTCGGCGAGGTTCCGGACGTGGGCTATCGGCAGGTGCTCGACCGCGCCGGCTGAGGCCTTGCACACCGCTGGGGTTACCTCCGCCGCACGGCGCTCGGGCAGGATCAGGCCGTCAGCGCCGGCACATTCCGCGGTCCGGCAGATGGAACCGAGGTTCTGGGGGTCCTGGATCTGATCCAAAGCGATCAAAAACGGCGATTCCGAAGCCCGCAGAAGCTCCCCCGGGTTCGCGTAGACGAACTCCGAGACATCGGCACAGACACCCTGATGCCCGTCAGAGCCACAGCGCTGCTCGATCCAGTCGGCGCTCGCGTCGTGCAGGCGCGTGCCGGCAAGCCAAGCTTCCCGCGCCGCCCCGCGTGTGGCCCAGACCTCCTTGACGGTGCGCGGGCCGCGCAGCGCCTCATGCACCGCGTTGCGCCCGTAGATGATCACAGCGGCAGCAGTTCCGGCCCGCCCGCGCTGTCGCGCACCTCCCAGCCGAGCTCCTTCAGCTGGTCGCGCAGCGCGTCGGCGCGCGCAAAGTCACGCGCGGCGCGGGCGGCATCCCGCTGTTCAGCGAGCGCGACCGCCTCCGGCGGCGCGGCCACCTCAGCGTCAAGCAGGTTCGACAGGCCCAGCACCTCGAGCATCTCGGCCAGGTCATCGCGCCCGACCGGCCCCGCAGAGCTGTTGGCGCTGCGGATCCACTCCCACACGTGCGCCAGCGCCCCCGGCGTGTTGAAGTCATCGGCCAACGCGTCAAAGAAGCGCTCCACCAACACGGCAGACCAGTCAGGTGAAGCCCCGTCCACCAGCTTGCGGCCGACTTCGCGGATCCGCGCGACCTGCGCACCCGCCGCCTCCAGCCGGTCGGCGTCGTAGTCGACCGGCTTGCGGTAGTGGCCGCTGACGAAGTACATGATCAGCGCGTCACGGCCGTGCGCCTGAAGTGCCTCAGAGAGCAGGAAGATGTTGCCCACGGACTTGGCCATCTTCTCGGCGTCCGATTGGATCATCCCGTTGTGCATCCACAGGCGCGCGAGCGAGCCGCCGTGGGCCGCGCCGGACTGCGCCGCCTCATTCTCGTGGTGGGGAAAGGCCAGGTCAGAGCCGCCACCATGGATCTCGAAGTCCATGCCCAGCAGCTGCTCGGCCATCGCCGAGCATTCGATGTGCCAGCCGGGCCGCCCGCGCCCCCAGGGCGAGTCCCAGGCGGTGTCCTCGCCGGGCTTGGTGGCCTTCCACATCGCAAAGTCAGACGGATGACGCTTCAACTCGGCGCCCTCAACACCCTCACCCTGGTCCATGTCCTCAACGCGCCGGTGACTGAGCTCGCCATAGCGCGCATACGACTTGACGGAGAAGTACACGTCACCGCCGGCCTCATAGGCGTGCCCCCGCGCGATCAGCAGCTCGATCAGCTCGATGATCGCCGCCATGGTCCCGGTGGCGGTCGGCTCATGATCGGGACGTCCCAGCCCCAGCCCGTCGGTGTCGGCGACGTAGGCCGCGGTCATCTCCCGCGCCAGCGCCTCAGAGCCAAGACCATCCGCAGCCGCGTAGATCTTGTCGTTCACGTCGGTGATGTTCGAAACCAGCGTCACCTGATAGCCCTCATGCACCAAAAACCGCTTCAACAGGCTGAAGACGACAAACGGCCGGGCGTTGCCGACGTGCACGCGCCCATACACCGTCGGGCCGCAGGCGTAGATGCCGACCTTGCCGGGCTCCCGGGTAACCAGCGGCGCCAGCCCACCGCGCAGCGTGTCGTGTAACCGGATCTCACGCGTCATCGCGCGCAACGGTAGCGATTGCCAGGCATGCCGCGCCCTCGCCGCGCCCGATCCAGCCCAGCTTCTCCCCGCGGGTCGCCTTCACGTTCACGCTGCAGCCGAGCACCGCGGACAACCGCGCGGCCATGTCCGCCTTGTAGTCAGCCAGCTTCGGCGCCTCCAACACGACCGTCGCGTCGACATGTACCGGACGCGCGGCGCCGAGCAGCGGCAGCGTCGCGGCCAGCAGGTCCAGTGAATCCGCGCCACGGTATTGCTCATCGGTGTCGGGAAAATGCTCGCCGATGTCACCGAGCCCGGCGGCGCCCAGCAGCGCGTCTATCACCGCGTGTGTCAGAACGTCGGCGTCGGAGTGACCCACCAGGCCCCGTTCAGAGGGGACCTGTACGCCGCCCAGCACCAGCGGCCGCCCGGCAGCGAACTGGTGCACGTCATAGCCGATTCCGGACAGCACGGTCATGCCAGCATCCCCTCCGCCCGTGCCAGGTCGGCCGGCACGGTGATCTTGAAGTTGTCGGGCTCACCGGGGACCACGCGGACCTCGCCGCCGGCCGCCTCGACCAGCGACGCGTCATCGGTCGCGCCGCCCAGGTCACCGCGCAGCGCAGACTGCAACGCGGCCCGGCGGAACACCTGCGGGGTCTGCACCGCCCACAGCTGGGACCGATCGAGCGTCTCCACCACGCGGCCGTCGGCCACCCGCTTGACGGTGTCGGACACCGGCAGCGCCGCGATCACCGCGTCCGCCCCGGAACCGGAAAGCTCCTCAAGCGTCCGCGCGAACAACGCGGCCGAGGCCAGCGGGCGGGCGGCATCGTGAACAAGGATCGGATCCCCGTTCGGGGCGGCCTCAAAGGCCGCCAAAACCGATTCTGAGCGGACGCCGCCGCCGGTCACGGTCGTGACGCCCGGCATCGACCAGTCAGTGCCGGGAGGCAGCGCGACCACGATGTCTGAGACCACGGCCTTCAGGGCCAGCAGCGACCATTCGAGCATCGGTCGCCCGGCCAACGGCACCAGTGCCTTGGGAACGGCAGCGCCGAGGCGCTCGCCGCTGCCCGCGGCCACGACTAACCCGGCCGCCAAAACTCAGGCGGGAGCGAGCCCGGCGCCCTTCAGGATCACGTCGGTCAGGTACTGCTCCACCTGCTCCTCGTCCATGTCCAGCGCGTAAACCATCTCCGAAGCGAGGATCTTCATCGCCCGCGTGTGCATCGCCTTCTCACCCGTGGACAGGCCCTTCTGCGCCTCACGCGCGCCGAGGTTGCGGACCACCTCGGCCAGGTCGTAGATGTCGCCGGTCTTGACCTTCTCGCGGTTGGCCTTGAAGCGGCGGGTCCAGTTGCGGCCCTCCTCGGAGGATGGCTCGGCCAGCAGCGCCACGACCTTCTTGCACGTGTCCTTGTCGATCACGCGCCGCAAGCCGGCCTGGGCGGCGTTGTCGCTCGGGACCATCACGGTCATCTCGTTGTGCAGGATCTCGATCGTGAGGTACTCGCGCTCCTCGCCGAGGATGTCCCGCAGCTCCTTCTTCAGGACCTTGCCGGCCCCGTGGTGGGGGTAGACGACGCTGTCCCCGACCTCGAACTCAATCTGCTCAAGTGCGTCAAGTTCCTCGAGTTCGGCCTCGAGTTCCCCCTCATGCCCTTCCACTAAATCGGTAATGGTCTCCTCCTATTTTTGTCTGGATGGGCCCGCCTTCGCGGCCACATGGCCGCTCCGGCACCCTCCTGGCGCTCAGTCGTCGTCTTCGATCGGCGGAATC
>JAFMRN010000217.1 GCA_017354065.1 Solirubrobacterales bacterium | reverse complement strand
TCGAGCTGTCGCCCGGCGCGGTCGAGCCGCTTCGCGCCGGGCTGCCCCCCGGTGCTCAGGCAAGTTTGCTTGACGCTCCAGCGGGAACCACGGCGCCGCGCTGGGACGTCGCGGACGGGCCGGAGCTGGCCCTGATGCGCAGTGTCAAGCAGAACCTCGATCCCGCCGGTGTCTGTAACCCCGGCGTGTACGTTGGGGGAATCTGATGCTGGATCTGACCGCCGCCGAGCAGATCGTCGATGACTGCGTGTCCTGCGGGCTGTGTCTGGAGAGCTGCCCCACATACGCGCTGTGGGCCAGCGAACCGGACTCGCCGCGCGGGCGGATCATCCAGATCGGCGACGCACTGGCTGACGGGCGCTTTCCTGAGGCGGCCGTAAGCCACATCGACAACTGCCTCGGTGACATGGCCTGTGTCAGCGCATGCCCGGCCGGGGTCACCTATGACCGCCTGCTCTCCCAGGTGCGGCCGCGGATCGAGGAACAACACACGCGCCCGCGTGCGGAACAAGCGCTGCGCCGGCTGTTGCTGGAAACCCTGCCTCACCCCCGCCGCCTACAAGCGCTCCTGCCCCTGCTCCGCGCGCTGGAGCACGTTCCGGACCGGGCCGTTCCCGAGCTCCTGGCGCCGCTGGTCGAAGCGGCACCGCCAACCCCCGCGCCGGCGCAGGAGCCCTTGCCGTCCTTCACGCCCGCGCGCGGCAAACCCCGCGGCAGCGTGGGCCTGTTGCTCGGCTGCGTCCAGCGCGTGTTCTACCCGGACGTGCACCGCGCGACGATCGGCGTGCTGACCCACGCGGGCTATGACGTCGTCGCGCCTACCGCGGCGGGCTGTTGTGGCGCGCTGGAGCTCTCAGCCGGTTCACAAGGGGGTGGCTCCGCGCATGCGCGGGCGACCGTCGCAGCGCTCAGCGGACATGATCACATCCTCGTGAACTCCGCCGGCTGCGGCGCCGCGATGAAGGACTACGGCGCGCTGCTGGGCACCGATCAGGCCTGGGAGTTCGCGGGCCGAGTAATGGATATTAATGAATTTCTCGTGCAACTTGACCCCTTGCCAACACGAGGCGACCTCCGGCTGGCGGTCGTCTATCACGACGCCTGTCAACTCTCCCACGCACAGGGTGTGCGCGCGGAACCGCGACGGCTATTGGCCGGCATCCCGGGACTGGAGTTGCTGGAACCGGCGTCTGAGGAGCCCGACCACTGTTGTGGCTCCGCCGGGATCTACAACGTGCTGCACCCCGAGCCCGCCGGTGAGCTTGGTGAGCTGCGCGCACGGGCGCTGATCGACAGCGGCGCGCAGATGATCGCGACCGCGAACCCGGGCTGTGCGGCGCAGCTGGCACGCCACAGCGCCGCGCTGGGCACGCCGCTTGAGGTCCGCCACCCGGTTGAGTTGCTGTGGCGCTCGATCCAGGCCGGGCGCCGCAGCTCAGCGTAGGAAGTTCCCGCCGTGAGCGAGCGTCGAGATGTCGTTTGAGAAGCCGATCACGAACATCCCGAGCACCAGAACCAGCCCGACGTAGCTGGCGCGTTCCATCGTCGCGAGCGAGACCTTGCGGCCCCTGACCTTCTCATACAGCGCCCAGAAGATGTGCCCGCCGTCAAGCGGCAGGAACGGGAACAGGTTCATGAAGCCGAGCGCCAGTGAGACGATCGCGAGGATCCCGAACCCCTCAGCCGCGCTCGCCTGCGTGGCCTGTTGGACCATCGCGTAGCCGCCGACGACGCTGTGGAACTGCTTGCGGTCCGCCGACTTGTAGATCTGCGACAGCTTGGTGACGACGAGCGAGACCTCATTCCCCATCGTGCTGAGGCTGTGGCCCGCGGCGCCGCCCGCGTCGAGCTGGTAGTGGACGCCGGCATGCCCGTACTCGAACCCGATCTCCTGGCGCTTCAGTGCGGCGCTGTAGCGCGGATGCAGCTTCTCGGTCACAAGCTTCCCGTGGCGGCGCACGGTCATCGTCACCGCCGGGTCCGCCACACAACCGTTGGTCTGAGCACCGGGACAGCGGCTACGGTCGACCACCGCGGGGATCCGCTTCTGCGTGGTTGCGCCGCCCACCGACACGATCGTGTCTCCAGGCTGGAGTTTGCCCCAGGCCGCGGTGCCCTGCTCTACGGCTTGTACCTGCAAGGGGCCCTTGTTCATGTTCCACGTCCCGCTGGTCATGAACACGGCCCACAGGATCAAGAACGCCAGCACCAGGTTCACGACCGGCCCAGCCCCGATCACCACGATCCGCTTCCAAACCGGCTGGTTCACGTACGCGCGGGCCGCGATCTGAGGATCGTCGGGCACCTCCTCCGGGTTCATCCCCGTGATCTTCACGTAGCCGCCCAGCGGGATCACGCCGAGTCCGTACTCGGTCTCACCGCGGCGCCGGCTCCAGACCATCGGTCCGAAGAACAGCGAGAACTTCTCCACGCGCATCCCGACCGCCTTGGCCGCAGCGAAGTGCCCGCCTTCATGCAGGATGATCAGCGCGCAGAAGCCCAGCAGTGCGAGCACATAGGACACGCTCTTAGTCTGGCACGGCGCCGCACGCGCCTTAGGAAGCTATTCGCTAGTCCGCGCGCGCGTCAACGTGCTCACCGGCCACCTCACGCGCCTCCGTGTCAGCCTGGCTGAGCGTCTCGAAGCTGTGGATCGGCCCGCCGGGCAGCGCGTCGAGGGTCTCCTCAATCACCGCCGCGATGTCGCCAAAGCCCAGGCGCCCCTCCAGGAACGCGTGCACTGCAACCTCGTTGGCCGCGTTCAGCGTGCACGGGGCGGTGCCACCGGCTTGCCCCGCCGCCCGGGCCAGGGCGAGACACGGGAACGTCTCGGTGTCCGGCGGCTCAAAGGTCAGTGACCCCAGCGCCGCCAGGTCCAGCGGCGCGACCGGCAGCTCCGCACGATCGGGGTGGTGCAGCGCGTAGGCAATCGGCACTCGCATGTCCGGGTAGCCGAGGTGCGCCAGGGTCGCGCCGTCCACCAGCTGGATCATGCTGTGGATGATCGACTGGGGGTGCACGACCACGTCGATCTGTGAGTACGGCGTCCCGAACAGGTGGTGGGCCTCGATCACCTCGAGACCTTTGTTCATCAGTGTCGCGGAGTCGATCGTGATCTTCGAGCCCATCGACCAGGTCGGGTGCGCCAGCGCGTCGTCGACCGATACCTCGCTCAGCTCGGCGGCGCTACGCCCGCGGAAGGGGCCGCCTGAGGCCGTCAGGACGAGCTTTGAAACGGCACCGACCGGCTCGCCGGCGATCAGCTGATGCAGCGCCGAATGCTCGGAGTCGACCGGGATGATCCGCGCGCCGGTCCCTTCGGCCAGATGGTTGACGAGCTCCCCGCCTACGACCAGCGACTCCTTGTTGGCCAGCGCCAGGTCAATGCCCTCGCCGAGCGTGGCGACAGTCGCGAGCAGGCCCGCGGCGCCGATGATCCCGTTCAGCACCAGCTCCGCGCCGGACTCGGTGATCAGCGCGACAATCCCGTCCGGGCCGGCCAGAACCTCGCCGTCGGTCCAGACCTCGGCGGCCCGGGCCGCGGCGTGCGGGTCGGCCAGCGCGATCCGCTTGACCTCGAACTGGCGTGCCTGCTCCACCAGCGTCTCCCAGCCGGTCGCGGCGGACAGGCCGGCGACCTCCAGAGCGCCGCCGGAGCGCTGCACGACATCAAGGGCTTGGACGCCGATGGATCCGGTGGCGCCGAGGATCAGGACACGGCGGGGCATCAGTGCGGGATGGCCGACCAGATGTAGTAGCCGGCGATGATCGTGAAGCTGATCGCGTCCAGGCGGTCGAGCACCCCGCCGTGGGCGCCGAACAGGCGCCCGGCGTCCTTGGTACCCGCGTCGCGCTTGATCAGCGACTCAAACAGATCCCCGATCGGACCGAGGAACGCGCAGGCAAGACCGAGACCCAGAGCCTGGGTCTGTGACATCCACTGGTTCTGGGACAGGTGCGCTAGGAACACGCCCACGACCGCGGCCAGCGCGCCGCAGACAAGGCCCTCGACAGTCTTGTTCGGTGAGATCTTCGGTGCCAGCGGGCGCCTGCCGATGTAGCGGCCCCCGAAGTAGGCGCCGATGTCCCCGAGGAAGGTGCCGACCATCACGTCGATCACGACCCCCGCGCCGTGTGGCAGCTGGCGCAACAAGACGGCATGTGAGAAGGCAAAACCGATCCACAGCACCCCGAGCAGCGTGCCCGCGATGGCAATACTCGAGCCCTTCAGGTCCGGCCGCGTCGCGACGCCGATGAACGCCAGTGGCAGCGCCAGCAGCGCAACGCCCATGGTCGCGTGCGCACCGCCCAACAGCGCGGCCGCGCACATTCCGGCGACGACCACCGCGGCGGCCCAGGTGACCGGTTTCCAGCGTTCCAGCATGCGTGACAGCTCGGTCACGCCGAGTACAGCGAAGATTCCCATCAGCACCGCCCAGCCGGCGCCGCCGAGCTTGTCAAAGCCGATAGCCAACAGCGCCGCGGGAACGGCAACCAGGATGCGGCCGGTCAGGTCGCCTCCGGGCAGGCGCATCGGCTCGCGCTCTGCCCGCTCGGGCGGCCGTGACGCGCGC
>JAFMRN010000049.1 GCA_017354065.1 Solirubrobacterales bacterium | reverse complement strand
CGCGGTTGGTGGCCGGAGCGGTGCTGCCGCTCCTGTGCTTGTTCGCGGTCACCGTCGGAGCGCTGGCGCTGATCGTCCCGGGCTCCGGATCCGGGATCTCCAAGGCCAAGCTGGACCGCTCACTGTCCACGGCCTTCGCGCACCTGTACCGCATGCAGACATCCGAGCTGCACCGCCCCGCGGTGACCGAGGCCCAGCTGCACGCAAGCGCTTCCTGTGACAAGGGCGGCGGCCTGGAGGCCGACTCCGGCCCCGGCAATGACTGGCGCTGTGTCGTCAGCTGGCGCCTGCCGGGCTCCAAGGCGGTCGGCCAGGCAATCTACGAGCTGGAGGTCAACGGCGACGGCCGCTATGTGGCCGACGGTGACGGACCGCAGCAGACCAACGGCTTCTTCCAGGTCCACCTGCCGACCGGGATAGCGCCCAACCCGCTGTGGCAGTTCGATGCCTCGGTCAACCTTCTGACCTGAGTCAGCAGTCTGGTCGATGACTGGCACGCATCCGCTCGGCCGCCGTTATCTTGCTCGCACCCAGTAGTCGGTGGCTCTCGGGTCAGGGAGTGACATCTCTGAGCGCCGCCATCCCCCGATGAAGGGAGCTTCATGACCAAGAGCATCCGACGGATCTGCGTGGTATCGCTGATCGCCAGCGCAGGCATGACCGGCACCGCCTGGGCCGCTACACCCGCCCCGCCGACAACGCTCAAGGCACACGTGCTGAAGGGCGGCAAGCTGAAGCGCGGCACGACCCTGAAGAGCGTCGGCAGCCAGCGCGACTTCGTCTCCAAGAACGTCGGCTTTGCGCTTGGCGGCGGCGTCAACGGCGACGGGCCCGTGTACCCGGCGCTGAGCACCGACGGCGGCAAGACCTGGAAGGTTGACGGGCCGAGCTTGTTCGTCAACGGCGCAGCGAACGCGCCGGCGATAGTGAGCGAGATCGGCGCCAGCTCCAAGACCCTGTACGCCTACGGCCCGTCCGTTATCGACGTGTCCGTCAACCAGGGCAAGACCTGGTATCAAGTGTTTACGGGCCAGGAGGTCGGAGCCGTGGCGCCGAAGTCCGGCGGCAGCGGCCTGTACGCCTTCCTGGAGCAGACGACCAAGTCCGGCGCGACGACCGCCACCCCGTGGCAGTACGTGTTGTCACACAGCGGCAACAGCTGGTCGCGCAGCGCAGCTTCAATCGGGTAGCACACCCGCCCCCCGGTCGCGGCAGGGATGCCGCAGACCGGCTCTCACCGCGGTCAGAAACGAACCTAAATCATCGAAAGCTGGTGCGTCGCGTGCATTAGTATCGGTCCCATGAGCGAGGTGACCGCAGCACCCGGAACTGACAGCGGCGAGCAGGGCCTCAGCCGCGACGTTTTCATCGTTGCCGGGGTGGTTGTCCTCGGGGCGGTCATGTCGATTCTCGACACGACAGTGGTCAACGTCGCCGTCGACCATCTGGCGGTTGCGTTCCACTCCTCGCTGACGACGATCCAGTGGGTCGTCACCGGTTACACGCTGGCGCTGGCGACCGTGATCCCGGTTACCGGCTGGGCCGCGGATCGCTTCGGCACCAAGCGCATCTACCTCACGTCCCTGGTGCTGTTCACAGCCGGGTCGGTTGCCTCCGGGCTCGCGTGGAATGACGTGTCGCTGATTGTCTTCCGCGTGTTCCAGGGCTTCGGCGGCGGGATGATCATGCCCGCGGTGATGACGATCATGACCCGCAAGGCCGGCCCCGAACGGATGGGCCGCGTGATGGGGATCCTCGGGGTCCCGATGCTGCTGGCGCCGATCCTCGGCCCAATCCTCGGCGGCTGGTTTGTCGACGACGTCTCCTGGCGCTGGATCTTCTTCATCAACCTGCCGATCGGGATCATCGCGTTTGTTCTCGCGCTGAAGGTGCTGGACCCGGACGAGTCCCAGCCCGGCCACGCGTTCGACTGGCTCGGCATGGTGCTGCTCTCCCCCGGGCTCGCGGTGCTGATCTTCGGCCTGGCGGAGTCCTCGAGCTATGGCTTCGGCGCGTTGCGCTCCTGGGGGCCGATCGTCGCCGGCGTGCTGCTGATCGGCGCGTTCTTCGCCCACAGCTGGCGGACCAAGGTGGCGCCCCTGCTGGACATCCGCCTGTTCACGCACACCCGCGCGGGTGCGGCCGGCGGGGTGTTCCTGCTGTTCGCGATCGCCGTGTTCGGCGGGATGCTGATAGTGCCGCTGTACTTCCAGGCTGACCGCGGAGCCTCGGCGCTGAGCGCCGGCCTGCTGGTCGCGCCGGGCGGGGTCGCGGCGATGTTCACGATGCCGATCTCCGGCAGGCTGACCGACAAGTACGGGCCGACCTGGATGCCGGTCGTGGGCCTGCCGTTTGTCGCGCTGGGCTTCGTTCCGTTCATCTTCGTCACGCCGCACACCTCATACGTACTGCTGATCGCCGGCAGCTTCGTCCAGGGCCTGGGGATGGGCTTCGCGATGATGCCGACGATGACCGCCGCGATGCAGGCGGTCCCGGGCGCTGCGATAGCCCGCACCAGCACGGCGATGAACATCATCCGCCAGGCCGGCGCCTCGATCGGTACCGCGGTGCTGTCGGTGATCCTCGCATCCGCGATGAAGTCGAATATGAGGGCGCACGGTCTGGCCCACGGGGCCGCCGCCTCGGGTGGCGGCGGCCTCCAGTCGATTCAGCACCTGCCGCCAGCCGCGAAGGCAGTGGTCGTCAAGCCGCTGGCCGACGCGTTCGGAACGACCTTCGTCTGGGCGGTAGTGCTGCTCGGCGTCGCACTGGTGCCGGCGCTGATCCTGGGCGTGATGGGGAGCCGCCAGAAGCGCCCCGCGGACACCACACCGGCGCCGGTGCTCGAATAGCCGGGTGCTGGCCCGGTTCCCCGCCCCGGCCCTGGTGCTCGGCGGGGTTCTCTCCCTGCAGCTCGGCGCCGGCTTCGCAGCCCATATCTTCAGCCAGGTAGGCGCCGGCGGCGCGGGCCTGTTGCGCCTGGCCTTCGCCGCGTTGTTACTTCTGCTGAGCTTCCGTCCCCGGCTGCGCGGTCGCAGCCGCGCCGAGCTGGGTACCGCCGCGCTGCTGGGCCTGGTGCTGGCCGGGATGAACCTGGTCTTCTACCACGCGATCGCCCGGATCCCGCTGGGTGTGGCCGTCACCGTCGAGTTCATCGGGCCCCTCGGCGTCGCGATCGCCGGTTCACGGCGGCCCCTGGATCTGGTCTGGATCGTGCTCGCGGTTGCAGGGATCCTGGCCTTCGCGCACGGCGGCGGACACATAAACGCGCTGGGCCTGGCGCTGGCGGCGATCGCCGGGCTGCTGTGGGCTGCCTACATCCTGGTCCAGGCGCGCCTGGGGCAGGCATCTGAGGGCGGCTCGGCGCTGGCGCTGTCTCTGCTGGTGGCGGCGCTGGTCGCGATCCCGGACGGCGTGATTGAGGGCGGCAGCCAGCTGCTGGCACCGGGGAACCTCGCGATCGGCCTGGTCGCCGGGCTGCTGAGCTCGGCGCTGCCCTACTCGTTCGAGCTGGAGGCGCTGCGGCGGATCGCAACCGGCGTGTTCGGGGTGCTCATGAGCCTGGAACCTGCCGCTGCCGCGCTGGTCGGCCTCCTGGTCCTGTCCCAGGGACTCAGCGCACGGGAGATGATCGGGATCGTGCTGGTCTGCGCCGCGTCGCTCGGCACCTCGGTCTCAGGGAGAAATCTGGCGGTAGAACAGCCAGGCTGAGGCGCCGAGGCCGATCACGGCGACGACGGTGCGCAGCGCGCCCGCCGAGACCCGGTTCGCAACCGCTGCTCCCAGCCGTCCGCCCAGCAGCGACCCCAACGCCATGCAGCCAGCGGCGTCCCAGTGCACCTGCGCGGTGAAGGCGAAGATCACGCCGGCAACGCCGTTGGCCAGCAGCTGCAGCACGGCCTTCACGGCGTTCAGGCGCTGGGGCTTGTCATCGATGAACAGACCCAGCGCGGCCATGAACATCAGCCCGATCCCGGTACCGAAGTAACCGCCGTATACCGCGACCGCATCAATCGCACCGTGAAAGACGTGGCGCCCGGAGCGCATCTGGGATGTGCGGGCGATCAGCGCCGGCTGGGCCAGGGTGATCAGGCTGGCGATCAACAGCAGCGGCGGCGCCGCCCAGGCGAACGCGCTGGCCGGTGCCAACAACAGCAATAGCGCGCCGAGCACCGAGCCGAGCGCCGCGCGCGGAACCAGCCGGCGCAGCAGCGCGCGCTGGCCTGCCAGGTGGTGGCGGACGCCGAACAGCCCGGTGACGTTGCCCGCACACACGCCGATGTCGTTGGTTACGTTCGCGGGCACCGGCGCCAGGCCAAAACCCACCAGCACGGGGTAGCTGAGCAGTGATCCGGCGCCGGCAATCGCGTTGACGCCGCCGGCCACGACACCGGCCAGGGCGACGCAGATCAGTTGCCAAGCTTGCACACGATCACTCTGTCAAGATGCACCGTCGTGGCACAGCGACGCGTCGAGCACATCACCCCGGCATACAGGGGCGTCATGTATGGCTCGACGCCACTGGCCGTGTGGTGGGGCCGCCTGGAAGTCGTCGGCCTGGAACTGTTGCCGCTGACCGGGCCGATCCTGCTGGCCGGCAACCATGACAGCTACTGGGACACGGTCACAACCGGCATCGCGGCCATGCCCCGACGCCAGATCCGCGCGCTGGCGAAGGCCACGATGTGGAACCAACCGGTCCTGGCCAAGGTGCTAGACGGCATGGGCCAGATCCCGATCGACCGCGACAAGGGCGACCACGGCGCCCTGGACCGCGCCGTGTATGAGCTGAAGGAGAACGGGATCTGCCTGGGCGTCTACCCGGAGGGCACCCGCTCACTGGGCCGCACGCTGCGCCCGCGCAGCGGCTTCGGCCGCCTGGCAGAGCGGGTGCCCGAAGCGAAGATCCTGTGCGCCGCCTGTAGCGGCACCGTCGACATCCCGAAGTTCCCCCAGGACCGTCCCAAGGTGCGCGTCGAGTTCTTCGAGCCGGCCGGCGGTCCCAAGCGCAGCGATGAAACCGCCGCCGAGTTCAGCGCCCGAATCCTGGCTGAGATCCGCGCCAAGGCACCGATCTCAGTGGCCGGCCGTGCCCGCGCCAAGCGGATCGCCGCCGGCGACGATCCCGAGGTCGTGGCGCGCGAGTCCGGGGCCCGCCCGGGCGGCTGAGCTCGCCGGCGAATTCAAGATCGCCGGCGAGGCCTATAAGGCTTGGAAGGGATAGCCCTCGAACAGCCCGGTCTCGATCACGCCGGGCAGCATCTTCAGCGTGCTGTGCAGGCCCTCAGGGATCTGATCGAACCACGCGTCGATCAGCAGGTTCCCGGCTTCGGTCAGCACCGGCCCGTCCTTGCCGCCGGCGATGCGCAGCTCGAAATCGCGCGCGCCGAGCGACTCGAGCTTGTCTGAGAGCAGGCCGACGCCGTCACGGTGCACCTCTATCGGCAGCGGGAAGCCCTGACCGAGGCGCTCGACGTACTTGGTCGGATCGACCGCGAGATACATCTGCTCGGCGGTCGACCACAGGATCTTCTCCTTGAACAGCGCGCCGCCACGCCCTTTCAGCAAGCGGTTGTGAGGGTCGACCTCATCGGCGCCGTCGACGCCCCAGAGCGGCTTGACGCTGCCGAGCTGGAGCAGCTGGAGGCCGAGGCTGAGCGCGGCGGTCTCGGTCTCATAGGAGGAGCAGACGACCGCCACCTTCAGGTTTTCGTCGCGGGCGCGCTGGCCGATCGCCCACAGCACCAGGTACGCGTTGGAGCCCGACCCGATGCCGATCAGCTGGCCGTCCTTGACCCGCGCCGCGGCGCGTGCGGCGACCTCCTGCTTCTGCTCCAGGTTGGAGATCGACTGCGGCCAGCGCAGTCGCGGTGATGCGTACAGGTCGGTCATGCTCAGAACAGGGTCGGGTAGCCCATCGCCTGTGCCTGCTCGACGTCGACGATCTCGCGGCCGAACGGCAGCAGGGATATGGGGATGAGTTTGAAGTTGGCCAGCCCGAGCGGGATGCCGATGACCGACAGGCACAACGCAGCGCCGGTGATCGCGTGGCCGAGTGCCAGCCACCAGCCGCACAGCACCAGCCAGATCACGTTGCCGACACCGGACGCGGCGCCGGCGTCACGGCGCTCGAGCACGGTCTTGCCGAACGGCCACAGCGCGAAGACCCCGATCCGCACCGCCGCGATCCCAAACGGGATCGTGATGATCAGGATGAAGCAGATCAGCGCCGCGACCATGTAGCCGAGGAACATCCAGAAGCCGGCCAGGACCAGCCAGATGAGATTCAGGAGTAGGCGCACGCAGGCGAAGCCTAGTTAGTAGCCGACGCTGAAGCGCTGACGGTGATGGCGGGGCACCTCGATCTCATCGACAAACGCGACAGCGAGATCGGCTCCTGAGATGAAGGACTTGCCCTCAGAGTCGGTCACTGCCACGTCAGTGTCGGTGCGGTAATGGCCGGTGCGCTCGCCGGGGGTGCTGGGACCGAACCCGATCGCGGGGCTGATGTAGAACCAGTCCGCGCCGGAGGTGTCGTTGTGCAGCGCCTTCAGCACCTCAACGTGGGCCTCGGCCTCAGGCCGCATCGCCTCTGGGAACCCCGGCCGATCAAGAACGCGGATCCCGCCGGGGCTCATCAGCAGGCTCGCGGCGCCGCCCATGAAACCTAGCCGCGTGCCATGTTCTTTGGCCGCTTTGAGTAAGTCCTCAAGCGAGTCCAGCAGCAGCGGCTGGCGGCCGGCGCGAACCGCGACCAGGACGCTGTCGGCGCGGGCGAACAGGTCCTCGCGCAGCGCGGGGTCGGCAAAGGAGCCGACCAGCAGCTCCACGCCCGCAGGCGTCTCCCGCGGGCGGTTGGGGGTAACGCCGATGACCTCGTGGCCGCGGGCGAGCGCCTCCTCGGCCACGTGCGAGCCGACGTATCCGGTTACCCCGATGATCCCGATAGTGCTCATGGACAAAGCATTACACGGCGCTGCCGCGCGCGAGCGGGCTGGCCAGCAGCATCTTCGGGAGGTTGTCCTCCACGAGCTCGGTCACGTCGAGTCCTGACTGGCGGATCGCGGCGACCGTGTCCCGGTTGCAGTGACACCCGTTTCCCCACGCGCGCCAGGGGCCGTGCAGGCGGTCCTGCCAGGCGGCCAACCGCGGCGCGCTGGCGCGGACGTGTTCAAGGAATAGGAAGCGGCCCTGTGGTTTCAGCACCCTGCGGACCTCTGCCAGCGTTCCGGGGAGGTCGGGCACCGTGCACAGGACCAAGGTTGAGACGACCGTGTCAAAGCTCGCGTCCTCAAACGGGAGTTGTTCCGCACCGGCGTTCACCACGCGCACAGGTGACACTGTGGCCTCACCGAGCTTCGCCTCCAGGCGCTTGCTCATCGGCAGCGACGGCTCACTCAGCACAAGCTCGGTCACCGAGTCCGGATACAGCGCCATGTTGCGGCCCGTGCCCGCACCGATCTCCAGCACGCGCCCCGATGCCTGGTTTGCAACCTGCGCGCGGTGTTCGGCCAGGCCGGCCTCATCAGTGGCGGCCATCATCGGGTCATAGAAGGCCGCAAAGATCCTGTCCCAGATACCCATTGCCACGACATTGTCGCGCGCCGGCAGCGGGACTGCCCTGCGGCCGCTTGACGGCTGGCCACCAGCCTGGTCAGCTGTTGCACCGGAAACTGGGTTACCATGATCGGGGAATGCGGCCCCGGGCGAGGTCCATATCGAGGCCAGCACATGAACAACAACAACTAGTACGTGCACGCAGCAAGCCGCCGTGGGTGTCCGGGGCGTGGCGACAAGCAAGCCCTCATGCTTGAGCTCCGCGCCACGCTCCGGCGCCCACGGCCGCCTGCCCTACACCGCGGACAGGTCCGAATCCGCATTGCGTCCGAACCAGCTACGCCAACGCATCTGGATGATGCGCGCACTCTCACGCTCCTCCTGGAGGTCGAGCAAGCGGGCTGCGAGCGCGTCCACCAGCGTCACCATTCCGACGAGCTTCGTCGGAGAGTCACGCAGCACCACCGGCAGCCGCGTGACACCGTGGTCGGCCATCAGGTTCGCGAGTTCGCGCAGCGTTATGTCGGTATGGGTGACGATCGGCTCTGGAAGCGCCACGTCACCCAGTACATGCCCAGCTCCGTGGTCTGACAGCGCCGCAGCGAGCATCTGGCGGCGCGTGACCACCCCGTGCAGCCGGTCGCCGGCATCCAGGACCGGATAGAGCCGCTGGCGGTTCTGCTTGTCGCGCAGATCGTGTTCAGCGGCCGTGAAGGCTGCGGCCGCATCAGTCACCGGCGCGTCGGTGCGGAAGTAGATCGGCTCGGTCTCCATCACGTCGCGCACGAACAGGACCTCCAGTGGGTCGATGCTGTACTCACGCGTCAGGTGGCGATCGCGACGCGCGATCTTCTCGGTCAGGATCGAGCGCTTCAGCGCCAGGACAGAGAAGCCATAGGCCGTGGAAGCGCCGATCAGCAGCGGCAACAGCGCTCCCCACTCATGGGTCAGCTCGAGCGAGAAGATCACGCCGGTGAGCGGCGAACGCATTACGCCACCGACGACGGCGGCAAGCCCGACCAGCGACCAAAACCCCGGGGCCACATGGGGAAAGACCTGCGCCTCAAGCGCGCCGAGCGCCGCGCCGATCATGAACACCGGCGCCAGCACACCACCCGAGGTTCCCGACCCGAGCGACAGCGACCAGATCAGGGTTTTCACGGTCAGGATGCCGATGATCAACGCCAATGGGGCCTGGCCGCGCAGCAGCTCCCCAATCACGTCATAGCCAACGCCCAGCGCCCGCGGCTCGATCAGCCCGCCGACCCCGATGATCCCGCCGCCGATCGCCGGCCACCACATCCAGTGGATCGGAAGCCGTCCGAACACGTCCTCCGAGCCGTAGACAAGCGCGGTGGCCACCACGGCCAACAGGCCGCCGACCAACCCCGCCCCCGCGCAGAGCCCATATGTGACGCCGCTGAGATGCAGCGTGCCCACATGGACAGCGAATACGGGGGCGCTGCCAAGCAGCGGGCCTCGTACCGCGGTGGCTACCGCGACCGCCGCCGCCACGGGCAGGTAGCTCCGCGGCCGCCATTCAAACAGCAGCATCTCAACTGCCAGCATCACCGATGCCAGCGGCGCGTTGAAGGTCGCCGCCATTCCGGCCGCGGCACCGGAGACAAGCAGCGTTTTGCGCTGGTCCGCGGTCAAATGGAAGAACTGAGCCAGCAGCGAACCCAGGGCTCCGCCGCTCATGATGATCGGCCCCTCCGCGCCAAAGGGACCACCGCTGCCGATCGAAATCGCCGCTGAGATCGGCTTCAGCAGCGCGACCCGTGGTTGGACCTTGCTGCCGCCCACGAGAACCGCTTCGATCGTCTCTGGCATGCCGTGGCCGCGGATCTTCTCTGAGCCAAAGCGCGCCATCAGCCCGATCACGAGCCCGCCAACGACCGGGGCGAACAGAATCAGCAGCGGGCTGTGAGGCCCCGCGCCGGGCGCGACCATCGCGGTGCTCAGACGCCCATAGAAAACCGCGTTGGTGATCAGCCCGACCAGACGCAGCAGGCAAAAGGCGAGGCCCGCGGCCAGGGCGCCGATGGGCAGCGCGGCGGCGATGATCGCCAACACGCTGCGGTCGAGCGTGAAGTCACCCAGGCGCCGGACGCCGGACGGGAGCTCCGGTGGAGTCGATGACATGTCGTATTACGATATCTCGCGCGTGGCCCACGCCTGTGTGGGGGATCGCACCCTGCTGCGCGTGCCGGGTTCCTCAGGCTCAGGTGGCCGAGTGCTCAAGCGAGCGCCACAGCATGCGGATCGTCGGCCCGAGCTGTGCGAGCTCCCTGAGATGCTCGGAGGTCAGGGCGCCGAGCTTCTCCTCACCAAGGGGCGTCAGCGCCACGCGGACGACCGCGGCGTTGTCCGGATCGCTGTGACGTCGCACCAGCCCCGCAGCCTCGGCGCGGTCAACCAGCTCACTCGCGCTGTGGTGGCGCAGCAGCAGATGCTCGGCTATGTCCCCGACACTGGGGGCTTCCGAACCTTCGTGCCCGCGGATGGCCAGCAGCAACTGGTGTTGGGCCGGGGTCAGACCGGCAGCACGGGCCTGTTCCTCACTCCAGTGGAGGAAGCGTCGCAGACCGGTGCGTAGCGCCAGCAGCTGGGCGAACTGATCGTCGGTCAGCTCCACCTCAGCCACGATACCGGGGCGCCGGCGGCCCTCGTGGCTCAGTACTCGCTCACCGTCAGCGTGTTCGCGCGCTGATCAAATGCAACCCGGTAGAGGTTGAAGAAGTCCTCTCTGCCGAGCATCACGACCGTGAGCCCGTGACTGAAGGACGCGAGCAGACGGATCCGCTTACCGAGGAAGATCGCTTCCACGCCTCTCGGGTACCGGTAGTGCGTCGCGACGCCGCCCGCCGTGTCTCCGAGCTTGGCGAGGCATTGTGCTTCCAGGTCTATCCCCAGTGCGGATGCCCAGGCGGCGGGCAGAAGCGTGCGATCCGCGCCGCTGTCCAACAGGGCCAGCGTCTCAGGCATCGTCCGGCCGTCAGGTCGGATGAACCGCAGCGGAACCGCGGGTGACAGGCGCCCATTTGCGGCCAGCGCGCGGTATGGCAGCACGGTCGGCCGCTTTACGGGCGGACCGGAGCGCTCACGCTCAGAAGTAGGAGACGCTTCCGGAGCCGGCTGGGACCTGGAAGACCGTTGCCACGGCCGCGGTACCTTCGTCAAGTTGCTCAAGCAAGGCTCCCAGTGAGTCAGCTTTGGACACGATCTCGCGGTCCACCTCGGCGACCCAGCGGCCCGCGAAGCCGTCGAGATGGCGGGCCAACTCGCGCTCCGCCTCAACCGCTTCTACGACGTTCACTGGATCGTCCTTATTCCCGGTCCCACGTACCCGTGATCGTAGCCAACACTTCTTAAATCAGGATTATGAGTTTCGCAAGAGTCGCCGGGATAGGCGGGGCGCGCGGAGCGTTCGGTTTAGTTGGCTCCCGCACTCCTCGCGACCTGTAACAAATGAGCACGTTTGGGACCTGTTTGTGACCTAGCGGCGACAAATATGCCTGGCGTAAGCCGGAGCCCGGTCCGGGTTACAGATCCGTCACGGAAGTCGCACATTTGGGCTCTACTGATGTTGTTGTGGGTTTGTTCGGCCGGGAAGGACTGGCCGGTGTCCGCCGAGGCTGAGCATCGCGAGCGCGATCAACGCCGGGGCTGA
>JAFMRN010000048.1 GCA_017354065.1 Solirubrobacterales bacterium | reverse complement strand
TAGCCGGACCGCGCGTCCCGCTCAGAGATGGAACCCGTTCGGCAACAGCCCCTGCCCGCCGGCCACCGCCAGCGCACCGATGACCGAGACCACGGCTACAGCCGCGCAGACCGCGTAGCCCAGCGCCGGCTGGCGGCGATGCTCGGACAGATAGACGACCCCGTACCCGCAGACCACGCCGCCGAGGAGCCCACCAAGGTGACCGCCGATCGAGATGTTGGAGATCGTCAGCGTCAGCACCAGGTTGATCAGCAGCGTCGGCCCCAGGCCGCTCTGCCAGATCGGGATCCCACGATCGTGTGCCACCACTATCAGCGCGCCGAACACGCCGAAGATCGCCGTTGACGCCCCGACGGTCGGCTGCACCGGCGTGAACGCCAGCGCCCCGAAGCTGCCGGCCAGCAGCGACGCGAGATAGATCGCCAGGAAGTTGCCGCGCCCGACGCCCGGCTCCAGCATCCGCCCGACGAAGAACAGGAACCACATGTTCATCACTATGTGCAAGAGGCTGGCGTGCAGGAAGCCGGCACTCAGCAACCGCCAGACCTCGTGCGTTCCGGGAATCTGCTGGAAGTACGGGTTGACCCCGGAGATCGCGGGCCCGAACAGCGACCCGTGGATGAACACCGAGCCCTGGTCGTTCCCGCCCGGCGTCACGCCGGTCGCCATCTCAGCGAAGAACACCACCACGTTCAGCGCGATCAGCGCGGTGGTGGCAGACCACTGGCCGAGGCCGACGTTCACGCCGGTGCCGGAACGCTGCGGGGAGCCGCCGCCGGAACGCCGCCCGAAGCCAAACCCCGAACCCCCGCGCGAGCCACCGCCGGGACGCCGGGGAAAACCGCTGCCGCCGCCACCTTGGGGTCCGCGCTGGACCCGCGTCTTCTGGTTCGCACAGTCGGGGCAGCGCATCCCGACCGACGTGGGCGTCATGCAGTCCGTACAGATCGGCCGCTCGCAGTTGGAGCAGGCAACACCGGTCTCACGGTCAGGGTGCTTGTAACAGGTGGCCACGGGGAGCGGGACGCTAGCAGCGGGCCCTGCGGCACTGGCCACAGCGGGCGAGCGTCAGTCACCCGCCGGCGGGCGCTTGTGCCCGTCCGGGATCACCCGCTTGGTCTCCTCGACCACGTCCTGGAGGGTCTTCTCGACAAACTCGCCGAGGCTGTCCGAGCCGCTGACGCGGTCGTCATGGCCGTGCTGGACGCGCAGCACCACCAGCGCGGCACCGGCGGTCACCGTGACCCCCGCGGCAAGGGCCGGGCGGGCCCAATTCCGGGGGTCGCGCATGGCCGACAGCTCCCAGGCGTCGAGCTCCTCCTGGGCCGCGCCGTGCCAGCCCGTCAGCCGCTCCTGGAGCTGGTCCAGCAACGCCTCCGGGGATGGCGGCTCCACCGGCGGCAGCGCCTCCTTCAGCAGTGCCTCGAGATTCGGGGGCATCAGGCCTCCTGTTCCTCGACGATCCCCTCAAGCTGGCGCACCGCACGGTGCAACAGGACCTTGGTGGCGCCGTCTGTGCGGCCCAGCGAGCGGGCGATCTCACGGTTGTCCATGCCCAGCGCGAAGCGCATGATCAGCGCCTCACGGCGGTCGTCGGGCAGCTGTTGGACGCCGTCCAACACGCGCTGGAGCTCCTCGCGGCCCTCCACCAGCGACTCAGTCGTGTGCGCTGCGGCGATCAAGCCGGCATCCTCGATCGTGGACTCGGGTTTACGTGAGCGGTCGCGGTAGAAGTTGGCCGCCAGATTGTGAGCGATCCGGATGAGCCAGGGTCGCAGCGGCCGGCCCTGGGACTCGCGCAGCGCGCGTTCGAGGTGGCGGTAGGCCTGCAGGAAGGTCTGCTCGGTGAGGTCCTCCGCGTCGTGATGGTTCCCGACGCGGTAATAGCTGTAGGAGTAGACGTCGCGGACGTGCGCGCGGTAAAGGTCGCTGAAGGCAGCATCGAGCTGAGCCTTGCTCGTTGATGTCTCTGTGGCCACGTCATCCAGAGCCTACCCGTCCGCGAGTTTGCTTACGCCGCACCGACCGCGTCAGCTTCGGCGGCGAGCTCCGACTCCAGCGCGGCGACGTCCGTACGCCGGGTCGCGGACATCCCGATGTCCTCATAAACAGCGGCGATCTGGCGCACAAACCCACGGTCTCGGGAGGCGATCGTCACGTCCGTCGCGTCGTCTGTGACAGCGGCGACGGCGAGCGCACGCGCACGTGAGCGTTCGCCGACGAACACGGACGGCAGCTCACCGGAAACGCGCCCGTGTGAGAGCACCAGCACGCCCGCCTCCTGCGGGATCAGGTGCCCGTGCGCGGCCATCACCGCCGGCAGCGAAGCCGGCGGCACCGCCAGGCAGATCAGATCGTGGCCGTAGAGGTCCATCGACGCCGCGGTCGTGACGTTGATCTGACCGGGCAGCGGCACCCCGGGCAGGTACCGCGGGTTCTCCCGGTCCTCACGCAGTTGTTTGGCCTGCTCCGCGGTGCGACAGCCCAAGTGCACGTCATAGCCGGCGTGCGCGAGTGATACCGCCAGCGAGGTCCCCCAGTGCCCCGCACCGATCACGGCGGCGCGACGGATCGGCGCCAGCCCCCCGAGCCACTCCCACTGCAGCATCACGCACGGCCAGATCCGGTCGGTCACGTGCTTGGCCAGCTGCGGCGAAGCGTCTGACACATGCGGGAAGCTCAGCGCGCGCCCGGCCCGCACACGGACCTTGTGCGGACGGACCCGCCAGCCCTTGCGCACCGCTTCGGTGCCGATCACCGCCACAGGGATCACGGGCGCGCCGGTCTCCAGCGCCAGCCGGCCGACGCCGCGCTTGGGCTTGCCCAGGGCGCCGGGGCGGATGCGCGTGCCCTCCGGGAAGATCAGCACGAGCTCCCCGCGGGCGAGGATCGCCTTGGCGGTCTTGATCGTCTCCTCATCACCCTGGCCGCGGTCGACCGGGAACGCCCCCAGCCGGTTCAGGATCCAGGCCTGCAGCGGCTTCTGGAACAGCTCCGTCTTGGCGACGAAGTACATCGGCCGGCCGCGCGTGATCGCGCAGATGATGAACGGGTCGAGGAAGCTGCGGTGGTTGGCGGCGATGATCGCCGCGCCCTTGCGCGGGATGTGATCGCGGCCGACCTTCTCCTGGCGGAAGTACAGCTTGAAGAACGGGACCAGGACGAGCCGCACGAGCCCGTAAAGCCACATGTTGATGCCCTTTTCGCGGGCGTGGCGGTGCAGTTCAGAGTGGTCCAGGGCTTGGTCCATCCGCCAGTTCGTACCCCGGGACGCCTGCCCCGTTACAAGGCCCACAGCAGGGATCGTTACAGTCTGGGTTGTGAGTGCTTCAGCGATCTCGCGCGGCGCCGCCAGCGGCGCAATCGGCGCCGCCGTCTGGGCCGCGACACAGCCCCTGGACAAGTTGTTGCTAGGCAGCCGCTACGACGATGTGGAGCTGTTGGGCCGCGCGCTCAGCGCCGATGAGGACAAGTACGTCCCGCTCGGCTTGATCGCCCACCTGCTGAACGGGGCCGCCTTCGGCGCCGGTTACGCCCAGCTCGCCCCCGGGCTGCCCGGCCCCGCGTGGCTGAAGGGCCCGGCGGTGTCCCTCGCCGAGAACACGCTGCTGTGGCCGCTCGGCTTCATCGTCGACCGCTTCCACCCGCGCCGTGACAAGCTGCCGTTCCGCCTGGCCGGGAACCGTCGCGCCTTCTACCAGGCGACCTGGCGCCACCTGCTGTTCGGCGCCGTGCTGGGTGAGCTCGAACGGCGCCTGAACCCGCCGCTGGCACCCAGCGACGCGGTCATCTCGACGGTCTACTCCACCAACGGCCACGGGAACGTCGATCACGTGGCGGCCCAGACCCCCGACAGCTAGCCGGTGCGGGTCCTGATCACCGGCGCCTCCGGGTTCGTCGGTAGCTGGCTGGCGCGCGCGTGTGCCGACGCCGGTGATGAGGTCTTCGGCATCTCCCGCTCGGGTGCGGTCACGGCCGGCACCGGGCTGGCGCTGGATCTGACCGATGCCGACTCGCTCGGAGCGGCGATCGTGAAGATCAAGCCCGACGCCGTCTACCACCTCTCGGCCCTGAGCCACGTCGGCCGCTCATGGGAGGATCCGGCCGCGACGCTCGCCTCCAACGTTGGCGGCGACGTGAACCTGCTGGAGGCGCTGCGCCGGCTGGCGCCGGCCGCGAAGGTCGTCTGGGCCAGCTCCTGTGAGCTGTACGGCCGCGCGGCCTCACTGCCCGTTCCCGAGTCCGCGCCGGCCGCGCCGACCAACCCGTACGCGGTGTCGAAAACCGCCGGCGACATGCTCGCAGGCGTGTACGCGGACGCCCACGGCCTGCACGTCCTGCGCGTGCGCCCCTTCAACCACGTCGGCCCGGGCCAGCTGCCGATCTTCATCGTCAGCTCGCTCGCTCACCAGGCCGCCCAGGCCAAGCGCACCGGCGTCTCCAAGCTGGAGATCGTCACCGGCAACCCGGATACGCGCCGCGATTACACGGACGTCCGCGACGTCTGCGCCGCATACCGCGCGCTGCTTGATGCCGAGCCGGGCGTCTACAACGTCGCCCAGGGCCACTCGGTCTCCGCCCGCGAGCTGGTGGCGCTGGTCGCCGAGCTGATCGCGCCGATCGAGGTCTCCCACGTCGTCGATCCCGGCAAGGTCCGCGCCCACGAGGTGATGGACCATCGCGGTGACGCCTCCAAACTGACGGCCGCGACGGGCTGGCAGCCGCGGATCCCGCTGCGCGACACCGTGGCGGACACGATCGCCTGGTGGGAGCAACAGTTAGCGGCCGGGCCGGTGACCTTTGAGGTCCCGGCCCGGTCAAGGCCGTGACAGGCCGGCCTTCGCCTCGCACTCGGCCAGCAGCGCGTGTGCCCGCTCGGCCATGTCCTTGTCGCTGTCCGGGTACAGCTCGGCGATTCGGTCGAGCCAGGACATGTAGTGGCCCAGCTCCTCGGCTGCCTCCCGGTACATGCCGGCGGCGTGGTAGGCAAAGGCCAGGTAGTAGGCGCGCTGGGGAGCGTCGGCGTCGCGGGCGCGGGCCCCCTCCATCGCGTAGCGCAGGTCCGCCACGGCCTCAGCAGCACGGCCGGTGTCGATCAGCCCGGCCCCGCGCTGATAGCGCAGGAAGCGGAGCACCTCCGGCGGCGCGTCTACCCCGTCACGTTTTCTGAGCAGACCCCGCTTGGGCGACAGCTCGTCGGCGACGAACTTCCTGAACTCGCCCATAGTGCGCGCCTGCACGTGGCTCAGGCGGATCGCCTCCAGCGCGTCAACCACCCGTGCCGGAGCGTCCACCAGGGTGAAGACCTCCTTCGCCTGGTACGCGTACTTGTTCTGCTCCTGGGGGAAGTCCTGGCGCCGCCACGCGGCCGCGGTCAGCAGGCACTCGCCCAGCAGCAGCCCGTCCTCCGTGTCGGCGGCATCCCCCATCGTGGCTGACAGCCGCTCCCAACCCTCCTTGCGCGCGTAGCTCCGCGCCAGGATCGCCCGCTGTACCTCGAAGTAGCTAACCGTAGCTTGGTCGGCACAGCCGCGCAGCTGCTCGATCGCCTGATCCAGCATCGTCGGCTCGCTGCTGGAGATCGCGAGCCAGCAGCGACAACAGTCGTAGCGCACCCGGTCCCCGGCCTCCTGCAAAACCTGTGCCGCCTGCTCCAGCGCCGGCCCTGCCTCCAGCCCGGCATCGAGCTCCAGCAGCGCGCGCAGGTACCTACCGCGTGGCGCAGGGGCCCGGACGGCGGCGAGGTGCTGGGCTGCCAGGTCGCGCTCAGCGCGGCGGTGATGCCATTCAGCGCGGTCGAGCAGCGTCTGATCCGCTGTCTCGGGCGGGATCGGCGCCAGCCGCTTGAGGCGCCGTGCGGGCAGCTCCTCGGGCGGCTCCGGCCCCAGCTCCAGCTGGTCTGTCACACGCGGCGCGTCGAGCCGGGCACGGATCCAGTCCCCCTGGGCGCTGCTGTTGTTACGCCGGTCGAACTGCGCGGCCAACTCCAGCGCGACATCGCGCATCCGCTCCCCGAGTGTCAGGACCATGAACCTAAGCTTGCTCCCGGCCCGCAGGACCTTGGCGCCCTGGCCGGACTCCAACCAGCTCACGGCACAGCACCGCGACTGAGGTCGCGTACTCCATCTTCCCGTTCGGCCGGTTCAGGGTGTCGAAGCCCAGCAGGCGGCCGCTCAGGCCGACCTCCTTGCCCAGCCACTCATTGCCGGTCAGCGCGCAGAACTCGTGCAGCATGCCGCCGTACTCGTACCGGTACGGACGCTTGCCCGACATCCCTCGCCGGGCGCCCCGGTAGGCCCGCGCGGCCTGCCCGAATTGGCCCGCGCGCGCGAGCGGAAGCAGCATCAGGCACTGAATCGGCACCGGCGGCTCGCTGAAGGACCGCTGCCCGTCCAGCACGGGCGCGGCCAGTTGCCTCGCCTGGGCGTCGTCACCGCGCCGCACCAGCCGTTCTATCTCCGCCTCGAAGTCCCACACGTTCCCGGGCCGGGGACCGCCGGCCGCCAGCCACTGCTGGTACCAGCGCTGTTCCTGATCCCAGTCACAGATCAGCTGGGCGACCCAGCGGCGTGCGGCATACACGGTGCGCAGGTTGTGCCCGGCGGTCCGGAAGCGCTGCTCCAGGTCGTTGAAGATCGCGTCCACCTGGTCCAGGCTGATCTCGGGGAACTCGGCCATCGTCGGCGCCAGGAACGCGAACCACTCCAGCAGTCCGTACTCCTCTTCCGGGCCATAGCCGCTGACGTCACGGTCGTATTCGCTCAGACAGCGCGACAGCAGCGGGTAGGCCTTGTCCCACTGGCGACCGACCGTGTAGGCGTCCGCCAGGGTGCGCCGGGCGTGGAACGCGAGCCGGCGATGGCCGCCGGCGTCGGCGTGTACGACCACGTTCTCCAGCGCGGCCTGCTGTGCCTCACGGTTGTCCAGCTCGGCGGCGCGGACCAGCTCGCGCCCGAGCTCCTGCTCGCTGAGGCTCACGAGGGCATGGCCCAGTCGAGCAGGCCGATGAAGGCACGGTTCAACAGCGCGCTGTGGTCCGGCCCGAGCGGGTGGTGGCCCTGGAGCAGCGCCTGGCCGTACAGCGATTGGACGCTGAGCGCGGCCAGGTCCGGGTCGGTGAGCTCTGACATCCGGCGCACCACCGGGCTGCGCAGGTTGAGGATCAGCTGCGGGCGATCCGGCTCGTCGCTCTGGTCGAAGGCACCCAGCACGTCGCCCCAGACGCCGGTCGCGGACGCGCGTGCGTCCTGCATCTCCTCGGCCTGCAGCGCGGCGCGGTTGACCAGGTACAGCGCCGGAACCGATGGTGGGTCAAATCCGCGCGCCAGCACGTCGGCGCCCATCTGCTCCAGCGCCGCAGAGCCTGCCTCGAGCAGCGGCGCCAAGCACCGTTCGGTGATCGGATCGGGCAGCTCGAAGCGGGTTGCCAGGTCGGCCGGCTCCAGCTGGGACACCGTGACCGTGGGGTCGAGCAACACCAGCCGCTGCATGATTTCGACGTCGTAGGCGTAGCCGCCGTTGATCACGCCGATCCCCTGGGCGCTGGCCACGCCCGCCAGCTCACGGAACTCGTCGGTGGTGAGCGTGTAGCGGACGTTCTGGAAGCGGCGGCGGAACGCGGCCAGCGTCAGCGGCCCAGCACTGGTTTCCATCGGCCACCAGTGATCGACGATCCGCAGCATCTCCAGGTCGTGGGTGGCCACGGCCTTGACACCGAGGTGGTGGATCGACAGGAACTGCTCCAGCCGGTCCGGTCTGGTGGCGGCAAGCTCGACCATCCAGTCCTTGATCTGGGTGCCCAGTGCGCGCTGGGTGTCGGCCAGCAGGTCGTCCTCATACAGCGCCTCACGGCTGGCGGTGGGCCGTAGCTCGCTGGTGTCGACAACGCAGTGAACAAAGAAGGCCCAGTCGGGCAGCAGCGACTCGACGCTGTCCGCCAGCAGCATCTGGCGCAGGTAGACGCGGTGCCCGGCGCTGGCGCCCGGGTTGGCGGCGACCGGCAGCACGAACGCTACTCCGCTGAGACCGGCCTCCGGGACATACAGGTCGATCGCGTCGAGCGGCGTGAACCCGAAGGTCTGCTCGGCGTAGCGAGACAGCGCGCGGACACGTTCTTCCGGTGAGGCGTACTGGCGGCGCCACGGCAGCACGCCCGAGTTGATCCGGCGGCCACCGATCTCGATCGGAACCGGCAACAGGTCCCCAAACCACGCGGCCAGGTTCGCCACCGCCTCTTGGCTGAGCCAGTTCTCCATCCCGGCGCGGGGAACCAGGCTGACAGTGGTTCCGACCTCGGCGCGCTGAGGCGCGGGCGCGACCTGATAGCGGCCGTCCCCAAAGCCGGTCCACTGCACGGTGGATCCGCCGCGGGCCGAGCGGGTCAGGACCCGCACCTGGTCGGCCACCATGAAGCATGACAGCAGCCCGATGCCGAACTGGCCCAGGAACTCGCGCCTGGCGAAACCCAGGTCATCCTGCTTTGAGCTGCGGCCGATGGTCGCAAGCAGCTCATGCACCTCCGGCTCGGTCAGCCCGATCCCGTTGTCGGAGATCGCCAGCGTGCCGTCCCCGGTGTCGATCGTGACCTTGGGCGAGAACTCCTCGATCAGCCGGCGCGCCGAGATGGCGTCCACGGCGTTCTGCAGCAGCTCTCTGACATAGACCCGCGGGCTCGCGTACAGATGGTGGCTGAGCAGGTCCACCACACCGCGAAGATCTACCTGGAATGCGTGTTCCACGCTCAGCGTCCGCGCAGGCCTGTGAGTTCGATCCGCACCGGCACCTTGAAGCGCGCGGCGAACGCCTCGGGCCCGCCGAACATCGCCATGCCCGCCCCGTACTTGGCCACGTAAGCCGGGTTCTCAGACGCGGAGGGCGCACCGGCGTCGACCCGCGCCTCACCGCTGAGGATCACGATGTTCCCGCCCTGGCCGTCGCCGTCGAAGTTCAAGGTCACGCGCGGGTTTGCGGAGATGTTCCGGATCCGCCAGGAGTCCTGGCTGTAGACCAACACGGAATCGGCCCCGTCCCAGAGGAACCCGACCGGACCAGGCAGCGGCGCGCCCTTGCGCGTGACGGTCGTCAGCCACACGACCTGCTCCTCACGCAGGCGCCTTGCGGCCCGCTCGCCGAACTCGGTCGAGGTGTCGATCACGCTTTCCTTAGACATTCAAGCCAGAATCCGTTGGTGATGAAGGTCCTGGTAGTCGAAGATGATGACGCCGTCCGCTCAGCGCTGCGCCGTGCGCTGATCCTCAACGGCTGCGAGGTCGCGCTCGCGACCAACGGCCAGTCGGGTCTGCTGGAGGCGGAGATGACCTCCCCGGACGCGATTGTGCTTGACCTCGGCCTGCCCGATATCGACGGGATGGAGATGTGCAGGCGCCTGCGCCTGGCGGGCAATGAGACCCCGATCCTGATCTTGACCGCCCGCGACGCCGTGGAGGACCGTGTCGACGGGCTCGAGGCCGGCGCCGATGACTACCTGGTCAAGCCCTATGACGTGCGCGAGCTCCAGGCCAGGCTGCGGACCATCACCCGGCGCCACGTCCAGGGCGCTGACGGCCGTTCACTGAGCTTCGAGAACCTCGAGCTCGACGCCGACGCCCACGGCGCGCGGATCGGCGGCCGCGAGGTCGAGCTGACCCGGACCGAGTATCAGCTGCTGGAGCTGTTGATGCTGAACCCGCGGCGAGTGCTGTCCCCCGAGCTGATCTATGACCGCATCTGGGGGTATGACTTCAACATGTCCGGCAACACGCTGCGTGTCTACATCGGATATCTGCGCCGCAAGCTGGAGGCCGAGGGTGAGCCGCGCCTGATCCAGACGGTCCACGGCGTGGGGTACGTGCTGCGTGAGCCATGAGCCTGCGGCGGCGGATAACGGCGGCCACGACGGTCGCGGTGGCGGCCGTGGCGGTGCTGATCGCCGCCTCCGGGTATCTGTCGACGCGCTCCAAGCTGATCGGTCAGGTCCGCCACGAGCTGAGCGGCCGCGCTCGGGCCCAGATCGATTTCCGCCAGCACGCCCCACCTGACAGCCATCTCGGACGAAAGCTGCGCGCGCGGCTCTCGGGTCCCGGTGGCCCCGCCTTTGGCGGCGCGCCCGGGCAGTTCCAGATCGTTGAAGCCGACGGCCACATTCGCCAGGTCGGGCCATACGGGCCCAGCGGTCCGGGCACGGCGGCCACGCCGCTGCCGGTCAACGCGCGGATCAAACAGGTCGCGGCCGGCAAGGCTGCTCCCTTCTACTTCGCCGCCACCGTCGATCACGCGCATGTCGAGCTGTACGTTCGCAACGCCGGGACGGCGAAGCTGCGTGACTCCGCGATCGAGGGTGCGCTGCCGCTGAACAGCGTCGACTCCGAGCTCAGCGGACTCAGCCTCACCTACGGCCTGATCATCGCCGGCGGCATCCTGCTCGCGGTCGTGATCGGCTTGTTGGTGGCGCGCTCCGCGGTCCGTCCGATCGTCCGCTTCACCGATGCGACTGAACAAGTCACCGCCTCCCTTGACCGGCCGCGCAGGCTGGAGGCCGGCGGCGCCAAGGAGCTCGATCGCCTGGCGCTGTCCTTCAACCAGACACTTGACGCGCTGGAGCGCAGCGTCACCGCCCAGCGCCACCTGATCGCCGACGCCTCCCATGAGCTGCGCACGCCACTGGCGGCGCTGCGCTCGAACATCCAGATCTTCCTGGCGGCGGAAGCGCTCCCCGCGGACGAGCGCGAGGAGCTCCAAGAGGCGATCGTGGCTGAGGTCGACGACCTCACCCAGCTGGTCTCAGACGTGCTGGAGCTGGCCCGCGGCGTGACCCCGGCCGACCAGTCCGAGCAGGTCGAGCTTGACGGCGCCGTGCGTGACGCGGTCGAGCGGACCCAGCGGCGCGCGCCCGGCCTGGAGTTCGCCGTCGACCTGGAGCCGACGGTCGTGCTGAACAATCCCGACCGTGTAAGCCGGGCGGTGCTGAACCTGGTTGACAACGCACGCAAATGGAGCAGTGCGGACGGGCTCGTCGAGGTACGGCTGCACAACGGGGTGTTGAGCGTCCGTGACCACGGGCCCGGCTTCCGCGAATCAGACCTGGAGCACGTGTTTGAGCGCTTCTACCGCGCTGATGACGCGCGCCGCATGAGCGGCTCCGGGCTGGGCCTGGCAATCGTGAAGCAGGCGGCCGAGGCCTCCGGCGGCTTTGCCGAGGCCGACAACGCCCCCGGTGGCGGCGCACTGCTGCGCGTCAGCTTCGGCCCG
>JAFMRN010000216.1 GCA_017354065.1 Solirubrobacterales bacterium | reverse complement strand
CGGCGCTGGCCGCGGCCACCGAGTCCCCCCAGGTTCCGCCCGAAGCCCGTGAGCGGATCCGCACCTTTCTGAAGCTGTACCGGGCATCGGCCACGCCGCTTGACTCGACGCGCCCGGATCTCTACGTCCACCGGCTGATCGAGCGCCTCGGCCTGCGCCGACAGCACCTGTTCAGCGCCCACGCCGAGGTGGTCGAGCAGCTCCGTGCGCTGGCGCGCTTCTCAGAGCTGGCCAGCGCGCATCTGGCGCGCAGTCCCCAGGCGACCGGGCGTGACTTCGCGCGGGCCATAGCCGCGATCTCCGATCAGTCAACGCTGGCGGTCGCGGACGTTGAGGAGCCCGACCTGCTGGCACCTGACGCCGTCCAGGTGCTCGGCATCGACGCCGCCGCCGGGCTTGAGGTCGATCACGTCTTCATCCTCGGCCTGAGCAGCTCCTACCGCGCCGACCCCGCCCCGGAGGTCCCGGACGCGCTGCTCTCAGAACCCCACCCGCCCGAGGATGAGCGCAGCGCCGCCAGCGTCCTGGCCCAGCGTCTCTACACCGCCGCCGCGCGCGCCACCCAGACCACGACCCTGTGTTACGCGCAGTCCAGCCAGGCGCGGACGAACCGCCCGCTGGAACTGGTCGAGTCGGCCCGCGAGCAGGCCGGCGCCGACTGGCAGGACCACGCTGAGGAGCTGTTCGGTCCGGCTGAGACGCTGCAGTCCAGCTACCGCGCGCTGCGTGAGGAGCTGCTGGCCGGCACCACACGCGCTGCCTCGCGGCTGGCGGAGCTGCGCCTCGACACCGACCTGGACGTGTCCCACGCGGTGGTCCGCTACCTCGAGCTGTTGAAGGTCGCGGCGCTGATGGCAGCGCCGGAGGACCGGCCCCTGGAGGAGCTGCTGGGCGACATCAACGGACGGATCGCCCAGGCGGCGAGCTCTGAGCAGGCCGAGATCTTCGCCACCAGCCCGCTTGACGACTACCTGCTGGGCGCCGAGGCCGACGAGCACCGCCGCGCCCAGGTGCTGGCCGCGCGGGATGAGCCGAGCCTGGAGCGGTTCCTGCCGACCCGCGGGGAGGGCGTGCTGCTGTCCGCCCACGACATCGACACCTACCGCGCGTGCCCGCTGAAGTACAAGTTCGCGCGCGTCTTCCGGATCCCGCAGGAGCCCACTCTGCACCAGCGCTTCGGGATTGCCGTCCACCAGGTGCTGGAGCGCTTCCACGCGGCGGCGGATGAGAGCGGCCTGGGCTCGCTGACCGACCTGCTGGGCCTGCTGGACACGGCCTGGCGGCGTCAGGGCTTCGGTGATTCGGAGGAGGAGCGCCAGCTGCGCGCCAAGGCGGCCGCCGCGCTGGCCCGCTATCACGAGCACGCCCTCTCAGATGACGCCCAGCCGGTCTGGTTCGAGCGCCAGTTCAGCTTCAAGCTGGGCCGTCACCTGGTCCGCGGCCGCGTCGACCGCGTCGACCGCCTGGCCAACGGCGAGTACGAGCTGATCGATTACAAGACCGGCCGTCCGAAGTCCGCTGAGGCGCTGGCCGAGGACGTGCAGCTCAGCCTGTACGCGGTCGCTGCCGAGGAGGCCTGGGAGCTGGAGGCCGCCCGCGGCGCCTACTACTACCTGCTGGACGACGCCAAGGTCGCGATCCCCGGCGACGCCGAGCGTGCCACCTGGATCCGTGATCTGGCGAGCCAGGTGGCCGAGGGGATCGAGGCCCAGGAGTTCGAGCCGACCCCCTCAGCGAGCGTCTGTGCGATGTGTGATTACCGCCTGGCTTGTCCTGCGGCAGAGCGCTGAGGCGGGGCTCCTGACTTTGAGTTCAGGAGCCCCGTGGAACGTGGTCGTCAGCTCTCGTGCGGGCCGGTGACCGTCGGGAAGCTCCAGCCCCAGTACGTGTAGGACCCGTAGGACCCCTTGTACGTAGCCTTGGAGTTGTAGGTCTCGCCGCCGGCGCTCCAGCGCAGGCGCGTGAAAATGAGCTTGCCGTGGAGCACCTTCGGATCCCACAGCTTGACCCGGGTTGGGATGCCGTCATAGTGGCCGGTCGCGCAGTCAGGTTTGCAATTGTCGATCCAGCTGGTGGCATTGCCGTCGGCCTCCCGCGAGTCCCACTTCGTCCAGCTGATCGGGCTCTTGTAGGCGCCGCCGTGGCCGCTGACGACGCCGGTGGCATCCCCGCTCCACTGAATGTACGCCGGTTTGACCCGCACATAGTGAGGGCTGGAGTTCTCGTTCATCGGTGCCGCCGGAAGTCCGGCTGCGCTCGCGCCGCTTGCAAGCCCGAGCGTGCCCAGCAGCACTGCGCCGGTGGCCGCGCCCCTGCGCAGCCAGAAGTTATTGTGGAAGCTGCCCACCTTCAGTCCTCCTTGAGTCGATTTCCGGCCCCGGGCGGGAAAGCTACCGCTTTTTATCGTCCGGGTGTCGAAATTGCTCAGGTAGGCGGATCTTCGCCGCGCTGGCGCAGGAAGCGCTGGAGGTCCTGCTCGATCGCATCGCCTGAGGGCAGCTCCCAGTCGGGCTCCTCGCCCTCATCGCTGGCCTGCTCCAGGCGTTCGACGAAGGCCTCGACCTCCGGATCCGACTGCACGGCGGCGTCGACCTGGTGCTCGTAGTCGGTGACCGCACCCTCAAGGTCGGAGGCGTCGACGGTGATCTCGACCATCGCCTCAAGCTTGCGGACCAGCGCCAGCGCCGCCTTCGGGTTCGGGGTGGCGGCAATGTAGTGGGGGACCGCCGCCCACAGGCTCGCCGAGGGCACGCCGGCGCGGTGACAGGCGTGCTGGAGCACGCCGACGATTCCGGTCGGGCCCTCGTAATTGGAGCGCGCCAGGCCCAGGCGGTCAGAGGTGGCGGAGTCGCTGGAGAAACCGGTGACGCTGATGGCCCGCGTGTGGGGCACGTCGGCCAGCAGCGCGCCGAGCGTGACGACCAGGCTGACGCCCATCGCGTCGGCCAGGTCGGTGACGACGTTCGTGAACGTCCGCCAGCGGTATGACGGCTCGGATCCGACCATCAGGATCAGGTCGCGCGGGGCGCGCGGCACCTTGGCCTCAAACACCTCGACGTTGGGCCACTCGATCGTGCGCAGGTCCGAGTCCGAGATCTTGACCTGGGGGCGGGTGTTCTGAAAGTCGTAGAACTCCTCCGGGTCGATTGAGGCGAAGCGGCTGGCGCCCAGTGACTCTCCGAAGAAGGTCAGCGCCGAGGAAGCGGCGTCCCCAGCGTCATTCCAGCCCTTGAACGCGCACACAAGCGCCGGGGTGCGCAGTCCACTTGGGCTGTAGTCCCATTGCAAAGGCTGCATCCGGTTCACCGTACATGATGGGTTCATGGAGCCCCCGACAACGGTCAGCGCGTTGCGCGCCGGAGACCAGCTGCGCGGAGTATTCGCGTGCGTGCGCAAGGACCGGCTGAAGACTCGCACCGGCTCGGCCTACCTGGCCCTGGAGCTGCGCGACCGCACCGGCACGATCTCTGCGCGCCTGTTCAAGGACGCTGACGTGCAGGCAGGCGGTTTCGAGCGCGGCGACCTGGTGGAGGTGGCAGGCCGGGTGGAGCGCTTCCGGGATGAGCTGGTGGTCGAGCTCGACCGGATCACGCGGGCTCAGGACACCAAACCCGAGGAGTTCCTGCCGGTCGCCTACCGCGACATGGAGGAGCTGGACGGGTTCTACGAGCACCTGATCTCAGAGGTCTATGACCCTGGGTATCGCGCGCTGCTCGACGCGCTCGCCGCCGACAGCGAGTTCCGGGCGGAGTTCCGCCGTGCGCCCTGCTCGCGCGCGGGACACCACGCCTACCTGGGCGGGCTGATCGAGCACACCGTCGCCGTGGCCACGCTCGCGCGCGAAGCCTGTGAGCTGCACCGCAAGCTCAACAGCGATCTGCTGTTGACCGCCGCGTTGGTACACGACATCGGCCGGATCAAGGAGTTCTCCTACGGCGCCGAGATCGCCCTGACAGACGAGGGCCGGGTGCTCGGCCACCTGGCCCTGGGCCAGGAGCTGCTGGGCCAGCGCCAGGAGTTCCGCGCGCTCGACCCCGAACGGCGCCTGGCGCTGTTGCACTGCGTCCTGACCCACCACGGGGCCGCCAGCGCGCCCGCCGGGCGCTTCCAGTCCGCGGAGGCGGTCGCCCTGTACCGGCTCAACGCCGTGGACGCTGCGGTCAAGGGCGTGCTCGAACACGGCAACTGAATCTTCACGGCCCGGTCACGAGAACTGCCACGCATCCGCTCCTCAGGCGGTACTACTGGTGACGGACGGGTCGGGCCCATTCCATCGAGAGGTGATGACGTGAAGAGATTCCTACTTGCGCTGGCCTGTACCTGCGCGCTGCTTGCGCTGCCGGCCGCCGCATCGGCGGCAACCGGCTACGTCGCGCTGGGCGACTCCTACTCCTCCGGGGTCGGAACCCGGGACTACTACTCGGACAGCGGCAGCTGTGACCGCAGCCCCAAGGCGTACGGCCCGCTGGTGGCGGCCGCCAAGGGCTACAGCCTGAACTTCCAGGCCTGCAGCGGGGCCAAGACCACTGATGTGAACTCCAACCAGCTGGGCGCGCTGAACTCCAGCACCGGCCTGGTGACGATCACGATCGGCGGCAACGACGCCGGCTTCA
>JAFMRN010000215.1 GCA_017354065.1 Solirubrobacterales bacterium | reverse complement strand
GCCGTGGACGCCGGGCGCGGACGCGAGCCGCGCCACGTGCGGGCGGTGCCGACCAACGACGATCACAAGATCTCGGCGGCGGTGGAGACCTTCAACCGTACCGAGCACATCCGCACCGTCGCGGGCGTCGGCCGGTCACTCGGCGCGCCGACGGTCAGCGTGATCCCCGACCCGGAGCGCGGGTCGCTCGTGCGGATCGTCGCCTCCTGGGAGCTGTGCTGGTACCGCTACGAGGTAGAGCTCGGCGACGAGCCATCGACGGTTCGGCTGGAAAACCAGGGGTATGAACTGCATGAGCTGTCAGAGCGCGAACAGGTCGCCAACGCCGCCGCGGATGACGTCGGGCGCCTCCACGCCACCTAGATGCTGATCATCAACGTCGACGGAGGCGCGCGCGGGAACCCCGGGCCGGCGGCTATCGGTGTGGTGATGGCACGACCGGACGGCAGCGTGGTCGAGGAGATCGCCGAGCCGATAGGCACCGCTACCAACAACGTCGCCGAATACCGGGCGTTGCTGGCGGCGCTCGCGCGCGCCAGGGAGCTGGGGGAGACCGAGGTCGAGCTGATCGGCGACTCGGAGCTCGTCGCCAAGCAGATCACCGGTGATTACAAGGTCAAGAACCCTGACATGCAGCGCCTGCACGCCGAGGCGACCGCGGCGCTAACCGGATTCCAAAAATGGACGATCCGCACCGTGCCGCGGGCCCAGAACGCGGCCGCCGACGCGCTGGTGAACCAGGCGCTGGACGCGGCGTGAGCGGCTCACGCTAACCTAGTGTGGGTGACTGAAGCCCTTGCGGAGCTGCGGACGCGTCTGGCCACTGCCGCCAGCCAACTCCGCGACGGGGATCACCAGGCCGATGCCACGCTCGCGCTGATCGAGGATTGCGCGCGCCTCGCCTCTGAGGCATCAGCTCAGGTGGAGGCATCTACCCGCGCCGCGTTGGAGCCGCTGCCGGATCTTCCCGGCCAGCTGCCGCTGCCAACGACGTGAGCAGCGCCACGGCCCCCAGCTATCCGGAGGCCCTCCGGCAACGGGTCGACCACTACCTGGAGGCGCTGGTCTTCACGCACACCGCGGAGATCGCCGGCCTCCATCAGGCGATGCGCTACAGCCTGCTGGCCGGCGGCAAGCGGATCCGGCCGGTGCTGGCGCTTGCCACCGCCGAGGCGCTCGGCGTGGAGCCGGAGAAGGTGCTGCCGCTGGCGGCCGCGCTGGAGCTGATCCACACCTACAGCCTGATCCATGACGACCTGCCGGCGATGGACGATGACGACCTGCGTCGCGGCCGTCCAACCTGCCACGTTGCCTACGGCGAGGATGTCGCGATCCTGGCCGGCGACGGCCTCTACGCAGAGGCCTTCAGCCATCTACTGACCGCCGCGGAGGCCGAGCCCCGGAACGTGTTGGCAGCCGCCGCCCGGCTCGCGGCCGCGAGCGGGGTCAACGGCATGGTCGGCGGGCAGTACATAGATGTCGCCGACACCTCAGAGCCCACGCCCGCGGGGCTGAAGCGCCTGCACTCGCTGAAAACCGGCGGGCTGATCTCAGCCAGCGTGATTTGTGTTCTCAGCCTCTACGGGGCGAATGCTGCGACAATCGCTCTCTTCGAGAGCTACGCGAGCGAGCTTGGTGTGCTGTTCCAGATCGTTGACGACATCCTTGACGTGGCCGGCTCCCAGGAGGAGATCGGCAAACCGAGCGGGACCGACGAGCGGCTGGGCAAGCGCACTTACGTGTCCGAGTTCGGGCTTGAGCAGGCCCGCCGGCTGGCAGCCGAGTCCCATGACCGCGCGCGTGCGGCGCTCGACCTCGCAGCGACCGAAGTCGCGGGCAACCCGGGGACGCTCGCGCAGATCACAGACTTCATAGCCACCCGGAGTTACTGACCATGCTGGAGAACATCAACTCGCCCCAGGATCTGCACGGCCTCACCGAGGAGGAGCTGGAGGGCCTGGCCCAAGAGGTGCGCGAGCACATTATCGACACGGTCGGGGAGATCGGCGGCCACTTTGGCGCCAACCTCGGCACGTGCGAGATCGCCGTCGCGCTGCACAGCATGCTCGACTCCCCGAAGGACAAGATCCTGTGGGACGTCGGCCATCAGGCATACCCGCACAAGGTCCTGACCGGCCGGCGTGAGCAGCTCCAGACGATCCGCCACTACGAGGGCCTCGCTCCGTTCTGCGCCGTACACGAGTCAGAGCACGACATCATGGGCGCCGGCCACGCCTCCACGTCGATCGGCTACGCCGTCGGCCTGAAGGAGGCGATGCGCCGCGAGCACGGTGATGACGGCAACGTCGTAGCGGTGATCGGTGACGGCGCGATGACCGGCGGCGTCGCGCTGGAAGCGGTCGCGCACGCCGGCGGCGTCGGCTCGCCGGTGGTCGTGATCCTGAATGACAACGGGATGTCGATCTCACCGAACGTCGGTGCGATCTCCCGCATGTTCAACCGGATCCGCCTGAACCCCAAGCTCTGGCACGCGCGTGAGGACGTTGAGAGCGGCCTGACGCGCCTGCCCGTCGGGATCGGCCACGCGTTTGAGAAGTTCGGCCCGCACTTCAAGGAGTCGATCAAGGCCTTCTGGGCTCCCGGACTTTGGTGGGAGGAGCTGGACTGGGCCTACATCGGCGTGATCGACGGCCACGACGTCCGCGCGATCCGCAACGCGCTGAAGGAGGCGCTGGTCGCCGACCGCCCGGTGGTGATCCACTGCGCGACGGTCAAGGGCAAGGGCTGGGCGCCGGCCGAGGAAGGCGGCCTGGAGGGCATGGAGAAGTGGCATGCCGCCAAGCCCAACTCGATCGTCGACCGCGCTCCCGCGCCGAAGCCGGCCGCCGGCAACGGCGCATCCGCGGGGCCGAGCCCAAAGCCGGCCCCGCCGGCCTACACGCAGGTGTTCGGCGAGGCACTGGTCCAGGAGGCCAAGCGCGACGCTCGCGTGCTCGGGATCACCGCGGCGATGAACACCGGCACCGGGCTGAACATCCTCCAGCGCGAGATGCCCGACCGCTACTTTGACGTCGGGATCGCCGAGCAACACGCCGTCCTGCTGGCCGCGGGCATGGCGCTGCAAGGCGCCAAGCCGGTGGCCGCGATCTACTCGACGTTCCTGCAGCGCGCCTATGACCAGATCGTCCACGACGTCTGCCTGCAACGCCTCAACGTGATCTTCGCGCTGGACCGCGCCGGCCTGGTCGGTGACGACGGTCCGACCCATCACGGCGCGTTTGACATCGCCTACATGCGGCCGCTCCCGAACATCGTGATGATGGCCCCGCGCGATGAGGCGATGCTCGTAAACATGCTGCACACGGCGCTCTCCTACGACGACGGGCCGATCGCGCTGCGCTACCCGCGCGGCAGCGGCCTCGGCGTGGAACTCCCGGGCGTCCCGCGGGCGATCCCGATCGGCAGCGGCGAGATCCTGTCTGAAGGCACCGGCCAAGTCGCGCTGCTGGGTTATGGCACTGGGGTGCAGAAGGCGGTCGACGCCGCCGCGCTGCTGTCCGAGCAGGGCATCTCAGCGACCGTCGCCGACGCGCGCTTTGCCAAGCCGCTGGATGCGGGTCTGATCGCGCAGCTGGCCGCCGAGCATGAGCTGATCGTCACCGTTGAGGAGGGCGTGCTGGCCGGCGGCTTCGGCTCCGCGGTGCTGGAATACCTGTCAGACACCGGTTCTGGCACGCGCGTCATGCGGGTCGGGTTGCCGGACCGGTATGTGACACACGGGGCGCCGAAGCTGCTCCACGCCGAGGTCGGCTACACGCCGGAGCGGATCGCCGAGCGCGTCTCAGCCGCTGTCAGCGGCCGGTCGCGAGTCGCTTAACGAACGAACGGCCCGCGCCTGCGAGCCGTTCGAAAAATGAGGAGAGATGTGTCCTTCGGCCATCGGTGAGGGAAACCAACGACGCTCACCCATCTTGGGACCTCGGTACCGCGAACACTGTGAGCTGGGTCACGTATAGCCATGAGTAAGCAGCGACTTGACCAGCTTTTGGTGCAACGTGGGCACTTTGAGTCGCGCGCGCGGGCCGGTGCAGCGGTTCTGGCGGGCGACGTGCTGGTCGGCGCGGGTCGCACGCGCGCGGCCAAGGCCGGTCAGCTCGTGGCCGAGGATGAGCTGGTCGAGGTCACGGCCGTGGCCGACTACGTCTCGCGCGGCGGCGTCAAATTGGCGAACGCCCTGGACGCCTTCGGCCTCGACGTGGCCGGGCTGCGTGCGCTGGACGTCGGCGCCTCCACCGGCGGCTTCTCAGACTGCCTGCTCCAGCGCGGGGCCTCAGCGGTCGTCGCCCTGGACGTCGCCTACGGGGAGCTGGCCTGGAAGCTGCGCTCGGATCCGCGGGTGACGGTGATCGAACGCTGCAACGCGCGGTCCCTGTCGGCTGAGACACTTCCCTACCCTCCCGACCTGATCGTGATCGACGTGTCCTTCATTTCCCTGGAGAAGGTGCTGCCCGCCGTGCTGGGCGTGGCCGGCGCCTCCTACAACTGCCTGGCTATGGTCAAACCCCAGTTCGAGGTCGGGCGCGAACGCGTCGGCAAGGGCGGCGTGGTGCGGGACCCGGCGCTGCGACGCTCGGCCTTGGTCCAGGTTGGTGGG
>JAFMRN010000413.1 GCA_017354065.1 Solirubrobacterales bacterium | reverse complement strand
TCGGCGCGGTCGAAAATCTGCTCCAGCGTGTCCCCGATGCCCTTGACGTGCTCAGCCGCCGCCTTGGGGTCGTAGGTGCCGCGCTCCTGGCAGATGTTGATGATGCCGCCGGCGTTGGCGACGAAGTCAGGCGCCCACAGGATGCCGGCCTTGGTCAGCAGCTTCGCGACGCTTTCCTGCTCCAGCTGGTTGTTGGCGGCGCCGGCGATCGCCTTGGTCTGAAGCTGTGGCACCGCCGCGGGTGTCAGCACGCCGCCGAGCGCGCACGGCGCCAGCACGTCGGCCCTCGCGTACAGGGCCTTCTCGGGCGTAAGCCAGCGCGCACCGAGGGAGCTGGCCAGCTCCCGCTTGCTCTTGTCGACATCCGCCAGGATCAGCTTGGCCCCGTCTTTGGCGACCAGCTTCGCGACCCGGCCGCCGACGTGCCCGGCGCCGATCACGGTGATCGTCAGGCCCGCAAGTGAGTCGACCCCGAGGCTGCGCCGCGCGACGCTCTTGATCGCGGCCACGACGCCCAGGGCCGTGTAGGGGCTGGGATCGCCCGAACCGCCCTGTTTGCGGGCCAGGCCCGCGACGTGCTTGGTCTCTGACGCGATCACGCTCATGTCGCGGGCGGACGTGCCGACGTCCTCAGCCGTGATGTAGCGGCCGCCCAGCAGGTCGACGGTCTCGGCGAAGTCATACAGGGCATCCTTGCGCCGCTTGGCGCTGATCTTCTCCTCAGGCAGCACGATCACGCCCTTGCCACCGCCCAGCGGCAGGTTGGCAACCGCGGACTTGAAGGTCATCGCGCGCGACAGGCGCAGCGCGTCGTTGACGCCCAGGTACGGATCGGGGTAGTGCCACATCCGGCAGCCGCCCAATGAGGGTCCGCGCACCGTGGAGTGCACGGCGACGATCGTGTAGAGCCCGGATCGCTTCCCCCGGCGGAGGATCAGCTCCTCATGTTCGGGCTGCTCAAGATCGACTTTTGGCACGGCGCGTCAGTTTACGCAGAGTCGCGGCGCGCCTGCGTGGCTGCTCAGCCGGCCGGAGTTGTCGTGCTCGGCGTTGTGGCCGAGCTTGAGCTCGTCGGCGTGGTGGCCGCCGGCGTGCTTGTGGCGGGCGTCGTGGTCGCCGGAGTGGTCGTCACCCTCCGCGGCGCCAGCCCGGAGGTGCTGCTCGACCCCGACTGGGAGCCCGTGCTGCCGGTCGCGGTGGTCCCGCTGGTTGACCCGCTGGCGCTGGAGCTGGTGGGCTTGGTCGCATCCGTGCCCTGCGGGGTGCTGGCGGTCGGTGCCGACGTGCCGGTCGGGCTGGCCGTGCGGTTCGGCTTCTTGGCGGCTGCCGTCTTGGTGGCGGAGGCTGCGCCGGTCGCGGTCTTGGTCGCCGTGGCCGTCGTCTTGGAAACCGCCGACTGGGCCGCCGCGGTGGTCTTCTGGGCCGCGGTCTTGGCGTCGGTCGCAGTGGTTGTACCCGCCGGCGTGGTGGCGGTCGCCGAGCTGGCGCTGGGGGCCGGCGCGGC
>JAFMRN010000214.1 GCA_017354065.1 Solirubrobacterales bacterium | reverse complement strand
GCACGCGCGCCGCGCTTCGGAGCGGGCTTGTTCGTACGCCCACCGTTGCCGGCTGCCGCCGCGGCCCCAACAGCGGTCCCGCCACCAAAGGCGGGACCGATGACCCGCACGTCAAAGCGCTTACCGGACACCTCGACGGTGTAGGCCTGCTCGGCCTTCTCCTCATCATCGTCTGACGCGGCCGTGGTAACGCCATCCTCGGGCGCCGTTGACTTCAGCCACTTGCGGTCCTCAATCAGGTCACGGCAGGTCTCGGCCTTGGCCCACTGCTCGGTCGCGAGGATCGCGGTGTGGAACGGGATCAGCGTCTTCAGGTTGCCGATCTCATACTCCCCCAGCGCGCGCAGCATGCGCTCGGTCGCCTGCTCGCGGTCGGCATCCCAGACGATCAGCTTGGAGACCATCGGGTCATACATCGGGCTGATCTCGGAGTTCGGGGCGATCCCGGAGTCGACGCGCACGCCCGGTCCGGTCGGCTCACGGTAGTTCGTGATCAGGCCGGGGGCGGGAGCGAAGTTCTTGGAAGCGTCCTCGGCGTTGATCCGACACTCAATCGCGTGACCGCGGATCTCGACCTGCTCCTGGGTGTAGGACAGCTCGCCGCCGGCGGCCGCGCGGATGCCCTCCTTGACGATGTCAATGCCCGTCACCATCTCAGTGACGCAGTGCTCGACCTGAACGCGGGTGTTCATCTCCAGGAAGAAGTACTCACCGTCCTGGAGCAGGCCCTCGATCGTGCCGGCGCCGGAATAGTTGACGGCCGCGGCGGCGTCCGTGGCGATCTTGCCGATCTTCTCGCGCAGCTCCGCGTCGACGGCCGGCGCGGGCGCCTCCTCAATCAGCTTCTGATGGCGGCGCTGAAGGGAACAGTCGCGCTCACCCAGGTGGATCACGTTGCCGTGCTTGTCGGCCAGAACTTGGACCTCCACGTGGCGCGGGTCCGGCAGATAGCGCTCCAGGTAGACCGTCGCGTCGGAGAAGAACTTCTCACCCTCACGCGCGGCGCCCTCAAAGGCGTCCTCCAGCTCGTCGTCGGTCAGCGCGACACGGAAGCCCTTGCCGCCACCGCCGCCGGCGGCCTTGACGGCGACCGGGTAACCGATCGTCTCGTCAATCAGCTTGCGCGCGTCCTCGACCGTCGCCACCGGCTCGGTCGTGCCGGGAACGATCGGCACGCCGGCGGCCTGCATCAGCTCGCGGGCCTTGGTCTTGGAGCCCATCGCGTCGATCGCTGAGGCGGGCGGGCCGATGAAGGTCACGCCGCGCTCCTCGAGCGCCGTGGCGAAATCCGCGTTCTCGGCCAGGAATCCATACCCGGGGTGCACGGCGTCCGCACCGGACTGCTGGATGACCTCCAGGATCTTGTCGACTACCAGGTAGCTCTCGTTGGCCGGGCCCGGTCCCAGCAGGTATGCCTCATCGGCACGCTTGACGTGTTGGGCGTCACGGTCCAGCTCTGAGTAGACGGCGACGGTGGGGATGCCGAGCTCCTCGGCGGCGCGGATGATCCGGACTGCGATCTCCCCGCGGTTGGCGATAAGAATCTTCTTGAACAGCGGCACGGCGGGCACTTTAGTGCTTGATGGGCGGGCATGCCCGCGCGGGATTAAGACCCGGACCTGCGATCGGGCTTGCCAAGCTGCCGGTACTCGCGCACCAGGATCGTGGACGACCAGCCATAGCGCTGGCTCGATACGGGCACGAAGCGGTGCTTCAAGCCCTGCTCCAGCCACCCCAGACCGCTGTTGCGCGCGCGGGAGGCGCTGTCTGTACCCGGGCTCCCCGGCTTTGCCGAGATCAGCCACAGCCGCTGGCAGCGGACGGCCCAGTCAGACATCGTGACGCGGATCGGCAGCGTGTAGGCGTCCAGGTAGGTGCTGATGTGGCCCCACGGGGCGTCGGGCAGCACCGATCGGGGCGCGTTTGTGTGACCGTCCTTCATCCCGCGGCGGTAGTAATCGAAGGTCATCCGGCCGTCCTGGGGGTAGAACGCGACGCAGTCAGACGGTCGCGAGACCGACAGCACCCGCTTTACGACCGCGTGCCAGGGCTCGGGTGAGGTCCCGTAGTTGGGCACCAGCACGATCAGGCGCAACGCCAAGATCAGGACCAGCCAGCCCCAGCCGAACGGCGGGTCCCAGCCGGAGCGGAACAACAGCCACGCCAGCACCAGCGCCACGCCCGGGATCAGCATCGTTGCCGCGCGTGGCAGCTCCATCGGCACCCCGATCACCGCCGCCGCCAGCGCCAGGACCGCGGGCACCACGACCCACAGGCCGGGCATCAGGACCCAGGGGGACTCGCTGCGCCGCAGCAGCGCGATGCTTGACAGCGTCACGCCGGTCAGCACCAGCGCGACCCCGGCGGCCGTGGCTATGACGGTCAGGTTCGAGATGTGGAATTGGGGCGCGAGCCCACCGGAGACCATCGCGATCGCGCCCTGGGCCAGGGTCGTCGAGCTGAACGGCGGGACCGAGGACAGCGACGGGCCGCCCTGATGCACCGCCAGCACCAGGAGCGGCACACACAACGCCGCGACCACGGTCAGCGCGCCCACGACGGTGCGCAGGCGCCGGCCGACTAGCCGCGCGGCGATCACCTGGGCGGGTATCACCAGCAGGGCGACACCGCCGATGTACAGGGCGAGCGTCGTCACCAGCACGTAGGCCGCGACCGCGAGCGGCGGCGGTGGCCGCTCCGGGTCTGACTCGAGGATCACCATCAGCGCCAGGAATGAGGCGCTGATCGCGGCGACCAGGGCGGCGTACCCGCGCGCGTCCTGACCCCAGAACACCAGCGGGATGCTGACCGCGGTCAGCAGACCCGCGGCCAGGGCCGCCCTGCGGTCTCCGAACAGCCGCATGCCCAGCAACGCCACGCACACGGCGCTGAAGCAGTCCGCGGCGACGGAGGGGAGCCGCAGGGCCAACGCGGAATGGCCCGCGATCCCGACCCAGATGTGCATCCCCACGTAGTAGGCCAGCATGTTGCCGCCGTCCGCGGAGATCGCCTGCCACAGGGCGGTGCCGTGCTGGGCGGTGATAGCCGCGGTGGCGCCCTCATCGAGCCACAGGCTCCTGGTGGTCAGCTCGATCACACAGAGCATGAGCGCGGCCACGCCCGGCACACAGATGGCGGCCAGCTGGCGTGGTTCGGGAAGAGGCATCGCGCGCAATGTAATCGCGCATCGCCGTCAGTAGGGCGCCTGCCCGGGCTAGGTAGCCGCGACAGACAGGCGGCGCCCGGACGTTCCGAGTGACCCGAACGCGCTCAAAACCGGGATCAGCGAGCGCTGATGATCATGCCTGCCGCGACGGTGTCGTTTGTCGACTCGTCGATCAGGATGAAGCTGCCCGTCGTGCGGTTCCGCGTGTAGGGGTCGACCACCAGCGGCGCCGAGCTGCGCAGGTGCACGCGGCCGATCTCATTCAGCGCCAGCTCGTCGGCGGACTCGTCATGGGCCAGCGTGTTCACGTCGACGCGGTACTCAAGCCGGTCAATCACCGCCCGGGCCGACTGGGTCGTGTGCCTGATCGCGTAGCGCCCGCGGGTCTGCAGCGGACGCTCGGCCAGCCAGCAGATCGTCGCCTCAAGCTCGCGTCCGACGGTCGGCGGGTCCTCGGGCTCGGCGATCAGATCGCCGCGCGAGATGTCCAGGTGGTCCTCCGTCAGCAGCGTCACCGACTGGGTCGGGTATGCGGCCTCGCGCTGACCGTCAAAGGTGTCGATCGCCTTGATCCGCGTGCGCTTGCCTGATGGCAGCACCACGACCTCCTGACCGGGGTGCAGGACCCCGCCGGCCACCTGGCCGGCGTACCCCCGGTAGTCGTGATGATCATCGCTGTGGGGACGGATCACCCACTGCACCGGGAAACGCACGTCCTCCAGGTTGCGGTCGTTGGTGATCACCACGTGCTCAAGGTGGTAGAGCAGCGGCGGGCCCTGGTACCAGGGCATGTTCTCCGAGCGCTCCACGACGTTGTCGCCGCCCAGCGCCGACAGCGGGATGAAGGTCACGTCGGCGATCCCCAGGCGCGCGACCCAGTCGGACACCTCGGCGACTATCCGGTCAAAGACCTCCTCGGAGTAGTCGACCAGGTCCATCTTGTTGACCGCCACCACCAGGTGCGGGATCCGCAGCAGCGAGGACAGGTAGGCGTGTCGCCAGGTCTGCTCAGAAACCCCGTTGCGGGCGTCGACCAGGACGATCGACAGGTCCGCGGTGGAGGCTCCCGTGACCATGTTGCGCGTGTACTGCTCATGGCCGGGCGTGTCGGCGATGATGAACTTGCGCCGCGGCGTGTGGAAGTAGCGGTAGGCCACGTCGATCGTGATCCCCTGCTCACGCTCGGCGCGCAGCCCGTCGGTCAGCAGCGCCAGGTTCAGGTACCCGTCACCGCGGCGCTCGGACGTGCTGGCGACGTGCTCCAGCTGGTCCTCGAGGACGGACTTGGAGTCATGCAGGAGCCGCCCGATCAGCGTCGACTTGCCGTCGTCGACCGAGCCGGCGGTCGCGATCCGCAGCAGCTCGCCGGCCGCGATTTCAGTGGGAACGCCAGCCACTAGAAGTAGCCCTCGCGCTTGCGGTCCTCCATCGCCGCCTCTGAGACACGGTCATCGGCGCGGGTCTCACCGCGTTCTGTGATCCGTGTGGCGGCGATCTCCGTCACTACCTGCTCCAGC
>JAFMRN010000213.1 GCA_017354065.1 Solirubrobacterales bacterium | reverse complement strand
CCCGATCGGCGCGGGGCTCGGCTGGGCCGTGAAGGAGGACACCGGTTTCATCGGCTCGGAGGCGATCGCCGCCGTCCGCAAGGCCGGACCGAAGCAGAAGCTCGTTCCGTTCCTGATCGAGGGCCGCGGAATCGCGCGCCAAGGCGATGAGGTCAAGGGCGGCGGGGTCGTCACCTCCGGTAGCTTCTCGCCGAGCCTGGAGCGCGGTGTCGGCTTGGCCTATGTTTCCGCGGAGCAGGCCGAAGCCGGAACGCCGTTCCAGATTAATGTACGCGGCACGCTGCGTGACGCCGTGGTTGCCAAGAAGCCCCTGTACCGAAAGGACGCCTGAGTTGTCCGAAGCGACCTACCCCGACGATCTGAAGTACCACACCGAGCACGACTGGGCTCGGATCGAAGGCGACGAGGCGACCTTCGGCATCACCTGGTACGCACAGGACCTCCTCGGCGAGGTGGTGTTCTTTGAGGCGCCGGCGGTCGGCACCAAGGTGACCAAGGACGAGCCCTACACCGAGGTCGAGTCCGTCAAGGCGGTCTCTGAGGTCGTGGCACCGCTGTCCGGTGAGGTGACCGCCGTGAATGAGGAGCTGGGCTCCTCACCGGAGGGCATCAACGAGGACCCCTACGGCAAGGGCTGGCTCGTCAAGGTGAAGCTGTCGGACCCCTCGGAGGCCGAAGCGTTGCTCGACGCCGCCGCCTACGAGGCTCAGCTGTCTTGAGTACCTACACGTCGGTCACAGACGCGGACCGGGCGGAGATGCTCGCGACCATCGGTGTCGCGAGCATTGATGAGCTGTTCGGAGACATCCCGGCGGAGCTGCGTTACAACAGTGAGCTGCCGCTCCCCGCGGGCCGCTCCGAGCAGGACGTCTACCGTGAGCTGGCCGAGCTGGCAGCCAAGAACGTCTCCGCCGACGATGAGATCAGCTTCCTCGGCGCCGGGTTCTATGACCACTACGTGCCCGCGCTGGTCGACGCGCTGATCACCCGCTCGGAGTTCCTGACCCCGTACACGCCCTACCAGCCCGAGATCTCCCAGGGCGGGCTCCAGGCGATGTTCGAGTACCAGACCGCGATCTCCGAGCTCGTCGGCCTGCCGGTCTCAAACGCCTCCGTGTATGAAGGACCGTCAGCGGTCGCCGCCGCCGGCTACGTCGCCAAGCACACCAACCAGCGCTCCAAGTTCGTGGTCTCCGCCGGTGTGCACCCGCACAGCATCGAGACTTTGCAGACCCTGGCGCACGGCTATGGCATGAGCGTCGAGGTCGTCGACCTCCAGGACGGGATCACAACGCTCCCGCAGCTCGATCAGGACGTAAGCGCCGTGATCGTGCAGCAGCCGAACTTCCTGGGCGCGATTGAGGACGTCGAGGCGCTGGCGGGCCAGGCCCACGACGCCGGCGCGCTGTTGATCGCCCAGGCCGACCCGATCCCGCTGGCGCTGATCACGCCGCCCGGGGAGGCCGGCGCGGACATCGTCGTCGGTGAGGGCCAGACCCTCGGCAACCGGCTGGACTTCGGCGGGCCGAGCTTCGGCTTCTTCGCCGTGACCGAGAAGCTGATCCGCCGCCTGCCCGGCCGCCTGGCGGGGGAGACCACCGACCAGGACGGAAAGCGCGGGTTCGTGCTGACGCTGCAAACGCGTGAGCAGCACATCCGCCGCGAGAAGGCGACCTCCAACATCTGCACGGCCCAGGCGCTGAACGCGCTGGCCGGCGTGATCTACCTGAGCTGGCTCGGGAAGGAAGGCATCGTCGAGCTGGCCGAGCTGCTCCTCCAGCGCACCGCCTATGCCCGCAACGAGCTGGCGAAGATCCCGGGTGTCAGCGCCGGCCACACCCAGCCGGTCGTCCGCGAGTTCCCGGTCAGGCTTCCGTCCGGCAAGGCCGAGGCGGTCATCGCCGCGGCGCGCAAGGCCGGGATCAACCCCGGTTACCGGCTCTCAGAAGACGAGCTGCTGATCGCGATCACCGAGCTGCGCACGCGCGAGCACATCGACAAGCTCGTCGCCACGATCAAGGAGGCGCTGGCATGAGCACTACGCCAACCCGCTCACTCTCATTCACGCAGGCCGCAGATGACGATCTCACGATCTATGAGCGCTCCGCGCCCGGGCGCCGCGCGTTCGTCGCGCCCGAGACGGACGTCCCGACGAGGCCGTTGGACGAGCTGATCCCCGGCAAGCTCCGGCGCAAGACAAAGCCGAACCTGCCCGAGGTCTCAGAGCCGGAGATCGTGCGCCACTACGTGCGGTTGTCCAAGCGCAACTTCGACCTGGACACGGGCTTCTACCCACTCGGGTCCTGCACGATGAAGCACAACCCGAAGCTGCACGAGCGGATCGCGGCGCTGCCCGGCAACGCGCGCCTGCACCCGCTTCAGGATCCCGCACACGCCCAGGGTGCCCTCGAGCTGATGTGGCGCCTCCAGGACGCGCTTTCCAAGATCTCCGGGCTGCCGCACGTCAGCCTCCAGCCATCAGCCGGATCCCACGGTGAGCTGGCCGGCGTGCTGTTGACCCGCGCCTACCACGAGGATCGCGGTGAGACTCGCCACAAGGTGCTGACCCCCGAGTCAGCGCACGGCACGAACCCCGCGACCGTCACGATGGCCGGCTACGAGGTAGTCAAGGTCGCAACGGACACGGAGGGCAACGTCGATCTCGACGACCTGCGCGCCAAGGCGGACTCAGATGTCGCCTGCCTGATGTTGACGAACCCGTCGACGCTGGGGCTGTTCGATCCCAACATCGCCGAGATCGCCAAGATCGTGCACGACGTCGGCGCGACGCTGTACTACGACGGCGCCAACCTGAACGCGATCATGGGCATCACGCGCCCGGGCGACATGGGCTTTGACATCGTGCACTTCAACCTGCACAAGTCCTTCACCCAGCCCCACGGCGGCGGCGGACCGGGCTCTGGCCCGATCGCGGTGTCGGACCGGATCGAGCCCTACATCCCGCGCCCGCAGGTGGTGAAGCGTCCCGTTGCCGGTGTCGAGCCCAAAGCCGACACCGGCACCTACGACTTGGACTACGACCGCCCCAAGTCGATCGGCCGGCTCCGCGGTTTCCAGGGCAATTACGGGGTGTTCGTGCGCTCCTATGCCTACATCCGCTCGCTCGGCGCCGAAGGCCTGCGTGACGTCTCCGAGGTCGCGGTGCTGAATGCCAACTACCTGCTGGCGAAGCTCGGCAAGCTCGGCGTGCTCGAGTACCTGCCGGCGGCCTTTGACCGGATCGCGATGCATGAGTTCGTGCTCTCGGGCGGCCCGATGAAGGCCCAGCTCGGCATCAAGACCCTGGACCTGGCAAAGCGCTTGCTCGACCACGGCGTGCACCCGCCGACCGTGTACTTCCCGCTGATCGTTGATGAGGCGCTGCTGATCGAGCCGACCGAGACCGAGACCCGGGAGACGCTCGACCGCTTCGCTGAGATCGTCGCCGAGGTGCTGGAAGAGGCCAAGCGGGACCCGGAGATCGCGCGCCAGGCACCGTATGGAACGCCGGTCCGGCGCCTGGATGAGGCGGGTGCGGCGCGGCGCCCGGTGATCCGCCAGCCACTCACCAGCTAATACACAAGTAAGAAGCCTTTTTGCGCCAAGGGGCGTAATGCCCCACAATGTTGTAATGGTGTCCAAGGGAGGATGGGCTCCGCGGCTATGGCGGCTTGTGAAGGGATTCATCGAGTCTCAGCTCGTCGTCGATCCGGAGGAGCGTTGGCAAGCAGGGATGGTCAGCGGCGTGCTGTGGACGCTTGGCACGCTGATCGTCCTGTGCATGCCGGTGCTGCCCGGCGGCAACAGCCAGCACCTGCTGGTGCGGGACGTCGTGTCCGGCTGTGGGTTCCTCTGGGGGCTGGCCTCGCTGTTCCTGATCGACTGGCGGGCATTGGCACCGGTGCTGATCAACGTCACCTACCTGGTCGGCACGGCTGCCATCGGGTTCCTGGTCTGGGCGACGAACGTCGGCACTACCGCGGGCCCGCTGTTCCTGTGCTGGATGGCGCTGTTCGCCTGTTACTTCTATCGGCCCGGCGCGGCGCTGTTCTGGGTGGTGCTGTTGTTGTTCGTACAGGCGCTGCCGCTGGTCTATGAGCCCCATGCCGCGACCCGGGGAGCGGCGCTGATCACGCTGCTGGTCGCGGTTGTCGGTGACGCCTCGATCGGCGTCGCGGTGCTGACCGCCAAGCGGCGCCTGGTGAGCCTTCGGGCACGCGCCGAGCAGGAGGCGCTGACCGATCCGCTGACCGGTGCCGCCAACCACCGCGTGCTCGACACCCAGCTGCGCGCGGACCTGGACCGCGCTACCGGCAGCGGTGAGCTGCTGGCCGCGGCGGTGATCGACGTCGACCACTTGAAGCAGATCAACGACATCGGCGGGCACGACCGGGGGGATGCCGCGCTGATCCTGGTCGCCACGAGCCTGCGCACGCTTTCACGCGCCGGGGACACCGTGGCCCGGTCCGGGGGCGATGAGTTCACCTGGCTGCTGCCCGGTGCCAACGCCTCAGAAGCCCGCCGGCGCACGGAGGAGGCACGCGAGCTGATTGAGCGCAGCTCAGGCGGAAACGTGACGCTGTCAATCGGCCTGGCCGATAGCTCGCGCACCACCGAGCCCGCCGAGCTGATGCGCCTCGCGGACGGCGCCCTTTACTGGAGCAAGGCTCACGGGCGCAACCGC
>JAFMRN010000047.1 GCA_017354065.1 Solirubrobacterales bacterium | reverse complement strand
GACCGCCGCGGTGAAGGCGGCCGGCGCCAGCACGCGCCTGGCGTCCGTGTACGCGGCGCTGGCGCTCGCCGCGCTGATCCCGGCGGCCGGACTGCTCGCGGATGTCCCGACCGCTGCGTTGGCCGGCGTGCTGCTCTACGTCGCCGGCCGGATCTTCAACCTCGGCGACCTGACCGCGATAGTTCGCTTTGACCGGTTTGAGGCGGGCCTGACGCTGGTCACCCTGGCGACCGTCGCGGTGATCGGCGTTGAGCAGGGCATCGGGGTCGCGGTCGGCTTGGCGATCCTCGATCGGACCCGGCTCAGCTCGCGCCCACACCTGCACGTGCTGGGCCGAATTCCTGGGACTACCAGCTGGATCCCACTGCACTCCGGGCAACCTGCAGGCGAAATCCCCGGCGTGCTGGTGGTCCTGTTTGCGACCCCGCTGTGGTACGCAAACGCGACTCACTTCCGTGAGCAAGTCTCACAGACCATAGCCTCGGCAACCAGCCCGCCGCGGCTGCTGGTGCTCGACGCGATCGGCATGAGCGACGTCGACTACACAGGCGCGCGGGCGTTCTCAGAGATGCTGGCGGAGCTGCAGCGCCGTGGCATCAGCTTCGCGATCGCCCGTGCCGGCGCGAATCTGCGCCGCGGCCTGGAGCGCGCCGGGCTCCGCGCACAGATCGGAGCGGGTCACTTCTTCCCTGCGGTGGACGAGGCTGTAGAGGCCTTCGCGAGCTCCTTTTGGCCCTCGAGGTGACCGATACAGGGAACCCGTTATTTGCCGGCCTCGCCTACGGTGATGCCGTGGATCTCTGTCTCGAAACCGGGAATCGGGACGCCGGCCTCATAGCCGGCGTCTCTGCCTCAGCCGTTGGCGTGCACACCGTAGGCGCCGACGATGTCCAGCGCCGAGATGATCCCGCAGGGGTGCCCGCTCGCGGACTCGACGACGATCAGGTGGGACACCCCATGGTCAAGCATCTTCTGGGCTGCCTCGTCGACGCGGGCGTCGGTCGGAATCGCGACCACCTCGGTGTCCGAGGCCCGGCCGGCGGTCATGTCCTTGTCCTGCGCGGCAGCGGCCACAACGTCCTGCGCTGACACGAACGCCATCGGCCGCCGGGCATGGTCCGGAGTGGACACGCCGACGGCGTGGATGTGGCGCTCGGCCATCATCGCCGCGACGGTGCGCAGCGGCGTCTGTGGATCCGTGGTCAGGATCCCGGTGTGCATCACGTCCTTGACGTGGACGCGCCTGAGGCTGGGCTCTACAACGGTCATTGGTTCACCTGCTTGTCGGCTTGTGCGATCAATGCTCAGGTACGGGGACGTTCCGACCATCCGCACAAACCCACAGCTGAAAGGCCGCATGCCCGCAGCGCGCCGCAGCACCGCCCCGATTACAAGCACAGGTCGGGGGCCTAGCTTCGGGTGATGCCCGATACGGCCGTCGCCAGACCGCTGCTCACCCATCCCGTCCGCGTGACACTGCGCGACGGGACACCGGTCTGGATCCGCCCGGTACGGACCGATGACTACGCAGCAATCCACACGTTCCTGGCAGGCCTGTCACAGGACTCCCTGTACTACCGCGGCTGTGGGTATCCCAACATTGACTTCCTGACCGGCTGGTCGCTTGACATCGACTTTCACGACCGCTACGGCGTATTGGTGGCAGACGGGTTGTGGGGGCCAGTACTCGGTCACGCGGCGTACGTACGTGAGACTGGGAGCCGGGTCGAGGCCGCGTTTGAGGTCGCGGACTCGTTGCAGGGTCTCGGCATGGGCACTCTGCTGCTGGCTCACCTGGCGGCAGTCGCCGCTTACAACGGCTTCCAACAGTTGGAGGCGGCCGTGATGCCGGCCAACCACCTGATGCTCGAGACACTGCGTGACAGCGGCTTCGAGATCACGGCCGACCGCAACGATGGCCTGCGCTATGTAGTGCTGTCAACGGAACTAACGGACACTGTGCGCGCCGCGTTCGCAGCCCGCGGACAGGCACAAGCGCTTGCGTTGCTGACCGGTTAGTGGCCGACCGGGATGTCGGCGTGCAGGGTCGTCCCATCCTCGCCGGAGTCCACCGACACACTGCCGCCCGCCAGCGCCACACGCTCACGGATGCCGGTAAGCCCGAGGCCGACAGCGGGCGCCTCTGGATCAAAGCCAACGCCGTTGTCCCGAATGTCGACGGTGGTGTGCGTGTCGTTGAGTCCGGCCGTGATCCACACGCTCGTGGCGGACGCGTGCTTGACGACGTTCGTCAGCGCCTCCTGCACGAAGCGATACACCGTCGTCTCCAGGTCCAGCGAGAAGCTTTCGGGCGTATGCTCGCGGTCGGGGAAGGCCAATTCGGCGTTGACTGTCAGTCCCTCGCTGCGGCGCCGTTCGATCAGAGCTTCTAGGGCTGCTGTTAGTCCGAGGTCGTCCAGCAGCGCGGGCCGGAGGTCGGAGATGATCGCCCGGAGCCCCTCGATCTCGGTGTCGACATCTGAGATCGCCTGTGCGACGGCGGCCCGCAGCTCCTCCGGATCGTCGCGACGGCCCGCGCCTGAGAGCAGCACGCGCAGACCGCCAAGGCCCTGCAAGGTCTGATCGTGCAGCTCCCGGGCCCAGCGCCGGCGCTCGTCCTCGGCTGAGGCGATTGTGATCCGCAACCGGTCGGCCTCAACGCTGCGGGAGATGGCAACGGCGTTGGCGGCCGACGCGGCGAAGGTGCGCAGCAGGTCCTCGTCCTGGTTGCTGAACTGCTCCGCGGCCGCGCCGCGGTCAAATGCGATCAACACTCCGATCCCGTTTCCGCGGTGGACCATCGGGACAAGCAGAGCCGTGTGCGCCTCCACCACCCCGATGTGCTGAACGGCGATTGGGAGGTTTACCGCCACGTCGGCGATCCGTTCTGGGCGTCCCGCTGCTAGCACGCGGCCCGAGACAGACCCTTCCAGTGGCTGGCGGCGGCCGCGACGGTTGCCGGCCGTCCCGGCACCGGCCGCCACCACCAGCTCGTCACCATCGACCAACAGGATCAGCACCGTCTGAGCCGACACCAGCGCGCGGCCGCGCTTGACCACAAGCTCCAGAACCCTGTCCAGCTCGGACTCCGTTCCCACCAGGTCAGCGATCGTTCGCGCCGCGTCAAGGCCGCGCACTACACGCGCCAGCTCCTGGCGACCGCGCTCGGCTTGCTGATAGAGACGCGCGTTCTCGATCGCCGTGGCAGCGAACTGGGCGAGTACCTCAACGGCCTGCTCGTCGGCGATTGAGAACTCGGCGCCGTCGCGCTTCTCGGTCAGGTACAGGTTGCCCCAGGCGCTGTCTCGGATCAGGATCGGAACGCCCAGGAACGTGCTCATCTCCGGATGTCCGGCGGGGAACCCGAAGCTCTGCGGATGTGAGCCGACAGCCGGAAGCCGGAGCGGCTTGGGGTCGTCGATCAGCACACCCAGCACGCCGCGTCCGCGTGGCAGGTCGCCGATCACCCTGCGCTCGTGCTCGTCGATGCCGAGCGTGATGAAGCGCGCCAGCTCGGTTCGCTCCGGGTTCAGCACCCCGAGGGCCGCGTAGCGCGCGCCGGTGAGCGTCCTCGCCTCCTCCAGGATCCGCTCAAGCACGACGTCCGGGTCGAGCTCTGACAACAGGTCGCGTCCGACCTGCATCAGCCGCCTGGTCGTCTCGACTTCTGTGTTCATCTCCCCCGGAGGCCGAAGTCAAACTACACGTTTCCTGCAAAGTAGCGCGTGAGCCCCGAAATACAACCTGGGGTCAGTAGTGCTCTGGGACCCAATGCATCGACTCGATCGGCGGCCGCCGGTACTTCGGATCCGCCGGCTGGCGCTGTGGGAGCTTGATCTTCGGCGGATCGATCTGTTCGTACGGGACCATCGACAGCAGGTGACGGATGCAGTTCAGGCGCGCCCTGCGCTTGTTGTCGGCCGCCACCACCCACCACGGGGAATCGGCCGTGTCCGTGTGCTCGAACATCGTGTCCTTGGCTTTCGTGTACTCGAACCAGCGGCGGCGCGATTCCAGGTCCATCGGGCTCAGCTTCCAGCGCTTCAGCGGGTCTTTGATGCGGTCCTGGAACCGGCGCTCCTGTTCTGCGTCCGAGACCGAGAACCAGTACTTGATCAGGATGATCCCCGAGCCCAGCAGCATCCGCTCAAACTCGGGCGTGGTGCGCAGAAACTCCCGGTACTCATCCTCGCTGCAGAAGCCCATGACCCGCTCTACCCCGGCGCGGTTGTACCAGGAGCGGTCGAACAACACGATCTCTCCCGCGGCCGGAAGGTGCGCCACGTAGCGCTGGAAGTACCACTGCGTCCGTTCCTTCTCCGTCGGGGCCGCGAGCGCTGCTACGCGACAGACACGGGGGTTCAGCGGCTCTGTGATCCGCTTGATCGTCCCGCCCTTGCCGGCCGCGTCGCGCCCCTCGAACAGCACGCACACCTTGACCCCGCTCTGCTTGACCCAGTCCTGCATCCTCACGAGCTCCAGATGGAGCTCGGCGAGCTCAGCGTCAAACTTCGCTCGTGTCAGCTTCCGCTTTTCCGGACCCGCGGCGTCCACGTCAAACGCTCACAAGCTGAACGATTGCCTGCTCGAGCCGCGAGCGAAGGAACCACCGGTGGCGGCCGATCTTGATGCTCGGGAGCAGGCCGCGGCGGGCGTAGTGCTCCACGGTCGAGCACCTCGCGGTCAGCCGCCACCTCTTCGCGTGCTCGCCCCGTAACCGGCAGGCGGCGGCACAGCCGCAGCGGCCTGTATCGGCGCGGCCGCAGTTCCAGCGAAGTTGTACCCACACCCCTTGCACACGGTTAGGCCACGCTTCACGGCTGAACCGCACACCGGACAGTCACGGCTTCGCGTCCGAGTCATGAACCAGATCAAGGACAGGAATACGAATCCGAAGAACCCGATCAGCAGGATCACCGCGATGCCGATTCCGGCCCCAGCGGTACACGCGCTCTGCGCATCCTGCGCACTCAAGTACTGACTACCGGCCTGGTGACTGCAGCTGTTCGCTGCGTTGCCCCCACCGGCAATCGCCCACACGAGAATCGCGGCGCACCATACGATTATCGCCCACGTGCTCTTGCGCCAATGTGGCATTGCCCCCTCCATTTGTTGTTTTGGGGCTTACATTACTCCTTTATTTGGTTCGTCGTGACGGTTCGATCGCGTCCATAGCGGAAACCACCAGCTTTGGCCAGCCTTTGCCGACCGGCGTTCGTCTAACCCTCGACGCGGAGGCTCTTCGCCGTCTGGTCCGCCATCTCGGCAAACAGCGGCTCGTCGTGCTCGGCGAGCCAGTCCATCCTGAAGATGAGCCCACACTTGTGGTGCGCGAGCACGGTCGCATAGGTAACGGAGATCACGACACCATCGTCGACGCCTTGCGCGCGACATACGCGGATCGCGGTGCCAACAGGAAGGTCCGTTGTCGACACGTCGAGCTGTCGCGTCTCCTCATCCCGCCAGCCACACACCGTCTCAAGCGCGTCGAGTGTCAGCTTCGACTCACCCTGCAAGGTGGTGGAAAGCGCCAGCTGGGCAAACGGCACGGCTTGACGCTCTGGATACCACGCGAACGCCAGCAACTCTCCACGCTCGCGCGCACCCCGCGTGAGGTTGGTGAGCACCTGCGTAAGATCAGCAAGTTCTGCGGGATCGGACTCCGCGCCGAGCGTCTCGCGGGCCTTGGCGGCGGCCCACTCGTCCAACGCACGGCTCCGACGTCGAACCAGGCCACGCCGGGAGTCCGCGACTGGCAGCTTCACCCAGCCGGCCCCGACTGGCGTAATCGTGACCTCCACATCGCCATCCTAGCTCTGAGCCGAACACATTCCGGGTCCCGCAGCCGCAAGGGAATGGTCCCGAAAACCGTGTACGCTGTGGCAAGGGAGGCAAGCACGGAAGGCTGCGATGGGCGCTTACACCAAAAGTAGGATCGATCGTGGCTGACCTGGACGCGCTATGGACCGCGCTGCGGAGAGAACGCGATCGCTTCCCGCTTGAGGTGAAGCGCTGCGAGGACGTGGCGGGTGACTGCCGTCGGGTAGCGCTGAGCGCTGGTGACCAACAGCTGGCGGCCGCTGCCTCGGCACTGCAAGCGCACACGTTGGCCAAATGTGGGGACCTGGCAGCCGCGGCGCGCGTTCAAGAGAGAGCCGAGCGCGAGCACCTGGAAAGCCCGCTGCTGGAGACCAGTGCCGCCCTGGCAATGGGACGCGGCCACATCGCGTTCCAGTCCGGCGATTACACGCAGGCGCTGGCATCCGCCGAGCGAGGCGTAAAGCTTGCGGACCGGACCAACTACCTAGGGATGCGCCTGAACACCCGCCGGATCGCGGTGCTGGCGAACTCGCTGGACGTCCGCCGGGTGAAACCCATAGTGTCGGAGATACATGCGCTGGCGGCAGAAGCCGGCGATCCGGTCCTGACCGGCCCTGTCTACAACGATGTGGCGATGATGCACTTTCGGCTCGGCGAGTTCCGCGAGGCCGAAGCGGTAGCCGACCGTGGACTGGACTTTTACAGCCGGCAGCCGGAGGTCCGCCCAGACGAGCTGGGCATTCTCGTAGGCACGCGTGGTGAGATCAGAACCGCCGATGGCCGGCCCGCGGAAGCGCTGCCCGATCTGGACCGCGCGCTGGAGCTGATGCCCGAACGCGAGAGCAACTTCCGCGTCATCGCGGACACGGTCTGCGCGCGGATAGAAGCCCTACTGGCGCTGGAAGACAACGAGTCGGCGGCCGATGTCGGCCGCGAGCTTCTCAAGCGCCTCGGCTCACGGCTACCACACATCAGACGCCGGGTCATGACCCTGACGGCAGAGGCTCTGAAGGCAGCTGAGCCCCATGCGGCGTACGAGCTTTTGACGGGCGCGTTCGAGCTATATCGCCAGGAGTCCGAGCATCTCCGGAACCACGCTCGGGAGCAGGCAGAGATCGATTCGCTCACGGGCACGCACAACCGGCGGTTCCTTGACAACGAGTTCTCGATCCTCGATGCCGAGCAGGCCGCGGTCGGCCTGGTCTTCATAGACGTCGACCACTTCAAGCAGATCAACGACGAGTTCGGCCACCACGTAGGTGACGAGGTACTCGCCGACCTTGCAGACATCCTTCGCGCGTCAGTCAAAGATGTCGGTCGTGTAATCCGAACAGGCGGCGACGAGTTCCTGCTGCTGTTTGAAAGACAGGACGCCGGCCATGCAGAGCGAACCGCCGAGGCGGCACACCGACGGATCCGCGCTCACGACTGGAACTCGATCCGTGAAGGTCTGAAGGTGACCGTCAGCGCCGGCGCCGTGGGAACGTCGAGCTGTGAGGACACCTCCAAGTTGCTGCGCCTCGCCGACCGTCGGCTTGTGTCGGCCAAGCAAGCCGGCCGCAACCGGACCGACACCACCAGCGCAGGACAGGTTGGCCTGGCGGCCTAAGCGCACTATCTGACATCTGTCTGATAACTTCATAGGCATGGATGCCAGGGCCCGACGCTCGCAAGCGAGACTCCGCGAGTCCGTGCTGACCCTCGCGGCCCGCATTCCGATCACCGAGATCAGCGTCTCCGCCATCTGCCGCCAAGCGGGGCTTACCCGCGACACCTTTTACCGTCACGCGGACAGCCCGGTGGACCTGCTGGCTGACGCGCTCGCTGCGGAGATCGACCCCTTGATCCAGCAGCTGCCCGAGACGGAGGGAGCCGAAGACGCGGCGCGCGCCGTGCTCAGACATGTCCACCAGCGCGCGGCGATCTACCGCGGCGCCATGCAGCCGTCGCTGGCCGCCCCCGTGCAGAGCAACCTCGAGCTCTCACTTCGCAGGGGCACCGAGCTGTGGGCCCAGTTGCACCCCGAGATCCTGCCCCCGGCGTTCGCCAGTGATGAGGCCGCCAAGCGCATCGCGATCGCCTTCGCCGCGGCCGGCGCGGTCGGCGCCATCGAGGAGTGGCTGCGCCAGAGCGACGAAGACATCGACCGAGCCGTCGAGCTGATCCTCGCGGCAGCACCGGAATGGTGGCGGGCGAGGCCCGTCACGGACTAAGGAGACAACCATGAAGTCAGCGATGTTCCATGGCAAAGAGGACCTCCGGATTGAAGACGTGGCAGAGCCGACGCCTGGCCCTGGACAGGTGAAACTGCGCAACGCCTTCAACGGGATCTGTGGCTCTGACCTCCACATCTACTACTCGCCGGAAACGGCGGGACTGGACTTTGAGCACCCCCATCCGCTGACCGGTACCACCCTGCCCCAGATCCTCGGGCACGAGTTCGCCGGCACGGTCGTGGAGCTCGGTGAGGGGGTAACCGATGTGAAGGTGGGCGACCGCGCGGCGGTCTACCCGATGCTCCACTGCGGCGAGTGCGTGGCCTGTCGCAACGGCCGGCCCGCCGCCTGCAGGAAGCTTGGCTCACTGGGCGCGAGCGCAGACGGCGGCGGCATGTCTGAGTACGTGGCGGTGGACGCCGGCCAGCTGCACCTGCTGCCTGCGGGAGTCGACCTCTCAATGGGTGCGCTGGTGGAGCCGATGGCGGTGGCCTGGCATGCGGTCGCACAGAGCCGCGTGCCCCAGGGCGCCAGCGCCCTGATCGCGGGAGCAGGACCGATCGGTATCGGCACGTGGTTCGCGCTCAAGGCGCGCGGCGTCGATCAGGTGCTGATCTCGGAGCCGAGCGCGGAACGTCGTGAGATCGTCTCGGCGCTGGGCGCGAGCGTCGTCGACCCGGTCAGCGGAGACCTCCCAGCAGCCGTCGCCGAGCTCACAGCCGGCGACGGTGTGCACGTCGCTTTTGACGCTGCCGGCGCCGGCCCGGCGTTTACCTCGGGGCTCGCGGCGCTACGGCCCGGCGGCCGCCTGGTAATGGTCGCCCTGCACGAGCGCCCGATCGAGTTCCTGCCGACCCAGCTGATGATGGGCGAGACCGAGATCGTCGGCTCGGTCGGGTATCAGCCCGAGGAGTTCGACGCGGTCATCGCGGCCATGGCGCGGGGGCTGTATGACACAACCGGCTGGGTTCAGGAGGTGTCACTCGACAAGGTCGTCGATGCGATCCATGCCCTCCGCACCGGCGCGGGCGCAAAGATCCTGCTGCGCGTACCCTGAGCGCGGCTACCGCCCCGGCACCGCCCACACCTCAGCCTGCTCCGGGGTCAGCGGCGCCGAGGGGCTGAACAGGATCGTGGACTGGTCCTGCTTCAGTTCCTCATAGGCCTCGCGCGGCGGGGTGACCCCGTGGCGCGCCCAGGTCTGCTCGGGAGTGAGGACCTCGTCGCTGAGCGGTTCGATCCCGCGGAGCGTCGGACCGGCCACCCCGACCGTGCCCGGGGCGAGCACGCCCAGAAGCGCCAGCTTCAACTCCGTGTTGGCGTTGACCGCCGCATGTGTCACCCGCATCAGCGGTCGGATCGCGACGTCCATCCACAGCGGATGATCGACGTTGCCGAGCTCACGCTGATAGCGAGGCAGGCTCGAGATCACGGCGTGGCGAATGGCCCAGCTGACGAACAGCGCACCGGGGCGCATGTACAGCGGCACCTCCGGCAGGGCCACGTCCGCGGACATCAGGTGCGCCATTGCCTCCTGTGTGGCCTCGGAGGCGGCCAGGCGCGGACGCATCCGGTTGAAGTAGTCGCGCACCTCTTCGCGGTTGCGCGGCAGCTTGTCGGTGTCGATCGTCTGCGCCTCAGCGGCGATCGCGCACTCGGCCCAGTAGCGGTCCTCATCAGCGGGGGACAGCTTGCCGGGGCCGAACAGCTCGTAGGCGTAGAGCACCGAGTGCCAGCCGGTTATGTGGATCCACAGCTGCTCATCAGGGTTGTTCGGATCTGACAGCAGGCCCGACACAGGCTCCGGACTCGATGCCCGCGAGTGGACCTTTATCAGCACGTCCGCCGCGTGCGCGATCGTCTTCGAGTCGCTGAAGGCGAGCGTCGCGAAATAGCGGACGGTCCGGGCATAACGAACGCGGGCCTGGCTGTAGATCTTGCTCGACTGCTTCACGGTCGCGACCAGGAACGGATCGAGCTCCTCCACCACGACCGCGCGGCTGAAACCGATGGTCGCGACTGTCGGGTAGGACCAGACCCGGCGCGCAACAGAATCGGGACCGAACCAGCCGTAGTTCTCCAGCGGCTCGCGGCCCTCCCGTCGCGCCGTGCGGATCAGGCTCACGAGTCCCTTGAGCGGGGATGCTTCCTTGCTTGACGCCGGCTGGGCGGGCGCGGCGCCCTGCGTCTGAGGCTCTTCAGTGACACTCATCAGGGGTCCTTTCAGGGGTTAGGGCTGCATCTCGTAGGTGTTGGCGTGAGCCCGGGCCTCGCAGCACACGCGCCAAAATCGCTGCCGATCCGCGAGCGGCCGGCGTACCAGGTCGAGCGCTCTCACCTGTTGTGCCTTAGTGGCAGTCGGGTGCGCGTGCAACGTGACCGCGTGCAGTGAGAACTCACGCACCAGCACGTCGAAGATCTGGTCCAGCACATCAACGCTGGTCGACTCGTGACCGGCCTGCTCCAGGATCAGCTGTGCGTAGGGGATCAGCGTGAACAGCTCACCCAGGGCGAACAGGAACGACACGTCCTTCTGCTGCTCCGCGGTCGGTGACGCCGCGGCCAGCAGGGTTTGAAACGCCTCAGCCTGCTCGAAGAAGCGCGCGACGTTGGGAACGTGCTCGTATGCCTCGAACACCGGCCGCCAATCACGGAAGCGCACCTTGCTGAGGCCGCTTGAGGGACCTTGGCGGAACAGGAACTCGTCGTCAGCAAAGTCACGACGACGCGCCAGCTCCTTCAACTCCGCGGCGCGAAATTCCCTCACCAACGCCGGCACCGCCGGCGCGAGACCCGGAGCAACCGCGCGGCTGGCCCGCTTCAGCGAGGCTGACACGGTCCGTGTCACTCCAGCCGGCGCGTCGCCCGGTAGATACCGCAACGTCGCCAGCGCCGCGTCGCTGGGGTGGAACATGTAGTTGGCCATGAACTTCAGCGCGAGGGCCATGTTCACATGCACTGTGCCCTCCAGCCGGGGCAAGCCCAGCGCGCCGAGCATCGCCATCGGGAAGTACATATCGTTCTCAAACGCGCGCGCGGCGATCACATCGGACAGGTCGCGGATGATCCGCTCACACTGCCGGGTGACGTTCATCTTCTCGATCGAATCGATCAGCAGATAGCGCCGGTCCTGCGGAGAGGCTGAGCGCATGTAGTCGACGGCCCGCTCGGTGTAGAGCTTCATCGCCAGCAGTCGCGCGTAGGAGTCGGTCACGATCTGCTCGACCTGGGGGAACTCGGTGACCCGGTGGCCAAACAGAATCCGGTTCTCAGCGTGGGTGATCGCCTCATAGAAAGCGTGCTCGGCCGTCCCGACCGCACCCGGACCGAGGTTGAACTTCCCGACGTTCACCGTGTTGATGGCCGCGTGGAACGCGGC
>JAFMRN010000046.1 GCA_017354065.1 Solirubrobacterales bacterium | reverse complement strand
GGAGGCCGACATCTCTGACACGGAGGCCTACCTGGAGGACGCGGCTGAGCGGCTGCGCCAGGTCTGGGAGACCTTCAAGACGATGAAGCCCAAGGACGTGATCAACGACGAGTCGTTGTTCCGCGAGCTGAAGGACCGGTTCGGTTCTCCGTTCGGCTTCGGCGAGTACTTCCGCGGCGGCATGGGCGCTGAGTCGGTGCGCGACCTGCTCGAGCAGGTCAACCTCGAGGAGGAGTCAGAGGACCTCCAGGACCAGGTCAAGACCGCCAAGGGCCAGAAGCAGGCCCGCGCGGTCAAGCGCCTGAAGGTGGTCACCGCGTTCCTCAACTCGGGCAACCGGCCCGATCAGATGATCCTCGAGGCCGTACCGGTGATCCCGCCGGAGCTGCGCCCGATGGTGCAGCTGGACGGCGGCCGCTTCGCGACCTCCGACCTGAACGACCTGTACCGCCGCGTGATCAACCGCAACAACCGCCTGAAGCGGCTGTTGGACCTCGGCGCGCCGGAGATCATCGTCAACAACGAGAAGCGCATGCTCCAGGAGGCGGTCGACGCGCTGTTCGACAACGGCCGCCGCGGACGTCCCGTGACGGGCCCCGGTAACCGGGCGCTGAAGTCGCTGTCAGACATGCTGAAGGGCAAGCAGGGCCGCTTCCGCCAGAACCTGCTCGGCAAGCGCGTCGACTACTCCGGCCGTTCCGTGATCGTGTCCGGCCCGTGGCTGAAGCTGCACCAGTGCGGTCTGCCGAAGCTGATGGCCCTGGAGCTGTTCAAGCCGTTCATCATGGCCCGCCTGGTCGAGCGCAAGTCCGCGCAGAACATCAAGGCCGCGAAGAAGATGGTCGACTCCATGATCCCGGAGGTCTGGGACGTGCTGGAGGAGGTCATCCACGAGCACCCGGTCCTGCTGAACCGCGCACCGACGCTGCACCGCCTGGGCATCCAGGCCTTTGAGCCGGTGCTGGTTGAGGGCAAGGCGGTCCAGGTCCACCCGCTCGTCTGCACGGCCTTCAACGCCGACTTCGACGGCGACCAGATGGCGGTGCACCTGCCGCTGTCCGCTGAGGCACAGGCTGAGGCGCGCGTGCTGATGCTGTCAGCCAACAACATCCTGTCCCCGGCCCACGGCGCACCGCTGGCCGTGCCGGCCCAGGACATGGTGCTGGGCGCCTACTACCTGACCTTCGGTCCGGACGCCAAGGAGCTGGAGAACATCGACCCGGCCACGCATGAGCCGCGGCCGCACGTGTTCCGCACCGCCCAGGAGGCGGAGTGGTCATATGAGCACGGCGCCGTCGGCCTGCATGACCTGGCCGAGTACCGGCCCCACGGCTCAGAGGGCGGACACGTCCTCACCACGGTCGGCCGGATCATCTACAACGACCGCATCGAGCGGGCCGTTGAGGAGGCCATGGGCGAGGACTTCGATCCCTCGAAGTACGAGTTCGTGAACAAGTCGATGAAGAAGAAGGACACCACGCGTCTGGTCGACGACCTGGTCCAGAAGTACGGGGCCCCGTCGATCTCCCAGGTGCTGGACGCCTTCAAGGACCTCGGCTTCCAGTTCGCGACCCGCGCCGGCGTGACCGTATCCAAGAACGACGTGATCATCCCGCCGACCAAGGGCGAGATCCTCGACCGCTACGACGCCGAGCTCGACTCGATCGACGAGCAGTACGAGAACGGTGAGATGGACGCCGAAGAGCGCCATGAGGCCGTGACCCAGCTGTGGAACCGGGCGACCGAAGAGGTCTCCCAGGCGATGATCAAGAACCTCGACGAGCTGAACCCCATCTTCATGATGGCCGACTCCGGCGCGCGTGGTTCGTTCCGTCAGATCCAGCAGCTGGCCGGCATGCGTGGCCTGATGGCCAACCCGAAGGGTGAGCTGATCGAGCGTCCGATCAAGTCCTCCTTTATCGAGGGCCTCGACGTGCTGGAATACTTCATCTCCACCCACGGCGCGCGTAAGGGTCTGGCCGATACGGCGCTGCGTACCGCCGACTCCGGGTACTTGACCCGGCGTCTGGTGGACGTCTCCCAGGACGTGATCATCCGCCAGGAGGATTGCGGCACCGAGGAGTACATCGACGCGCCGGTGTTCAAGATCGACATCGATCGTGACACCCGCGAGTGGAAGTCCACTGAGGAGCCGAACGACAACCTGATCGGCCGGATCGCGGCACGCCAGATCAGCGGTCCGGACGAGCAGGTCATCGTCGAGCAGGGCCAGGAGATCGACCGTGGCGAGCTGGCCGCGCTGGTCTCCGCCTACCAGTCGCGGGCCGATACCGGTGAGGTCATCCGCATCCCGGTCCGCTCCGTCCTGAAGTGCGAGGCCCAAACCGGTATCTGCCAGGCCTGTTACGGCCGCACGATGGCGACTGGCAAGCTGGCTCAGCTCGGTGACTCGGTCGGCATCGTCGCCGCCCAGTCGATCGGTGAGCCCGGCACCCAGCTGACCATGCGTACGTTCCACACCGGCGGCGTCGCCGGCGCTGACATCACCCACGGTCTGCCGCGTGTCGTCGAGCTGTTCGAGGCGCGTAAGCCGAAGGGCCTGGCGAAGCTCTCAGAGGTCTCGGGCACGGTCTCGATCGAGGAGGGCGACAAGTCCATCACGGTCGTGATCACCGACGCCTCCGGTGAGGATCACCGCCACACGTTCCCGCGGCGCACGATCCTGTACGTCAACGACGGTCAGCACGTCGAGATCGGCAAGCAGCTGAACGAGGGCTCGCTGTACCCGCACGAGCTGCTCGCCCACGCCGGTGAGACCCCTGAGGAGCGCCGCACGGCAACCGAGCTGTACCTCGTCCGCGAGGTGCAGGAGGTCTACAAGTCCCAGGGTGTGGACATCAACGACAAGCACATCGAGCTGATCGTGCGCCAGATGCTGAAGAAGGTCCGCGTCGACCAGAAGGGCGACACCGACCTGCTTCCGGGCCAGTTCGTGGATCGCCACGAGTACGCCCGCATCAACCAGGCCGTGATCGACGCCGGTGGCGAGCCCGCGCAGTCCGAGGAGATCATCCTCGGGATCACGAAGGCGTCGCTGAACACCGACAGCTTCCTGTCGGCGGCGTCCTTCCAGGAGACCACGAAGGTCCTGACCGATGCTGCCCTGGAGGGCAAGATCGATCGCCTCAACGGTCTCAAGGAGAACGTGATCATCGGCAAGCTGATCCCGGCTGCGACCGGCCTGAAGCGCTACCGCCGGATCGAGATCGAGCCGACCGAGCCGCTGCCGCGCGGCATCGATGAGGTCGGCCTGCTCGACCACGACGACCTGGCGGCCGAGCTGTTCGCCGACGGCGAGTCACTCGGCGGCTTCGGCTCCGTCGAGGCCGACATCTCGGACCTGGAGGACATCTCCTCCGGCGGTTCGAGCTTCGGCTTCGCCGACGAGTTCGCCGACCTGGACATTCCGTCCGACACGGACAAGAAGTAAGTTGCTGGCCGGGTGGGTGACTTTGAGTTCACCCACCCGCAGTAACGACATTGGCCAGCGGCTCACCGCGCGCCCAGCGCCCGAGCTGATCGGCGGCCAGTTGCGCCGCACCGTGGTGGCCGCCCGCTGAGGCGCCCGCCAGGTGCGGGGTGATCGCCAGCAGGCCGGGGGCATGCCAGAGCGGGTGCCCGTCGGGCAGCGGCTCGGGGTCTGTTACATCCAGGACGGCCCGGATCCGTCCGCGTTGAAGCTCTGTGAGGAGCGCGTCGGTGTCGACCACGGCGCCGCGGCCGGCGTTGATCAAGACCGCGCCGTCAGCCATCGCCGCCAGCTCGCGGGCGCCGATCAGGTGGCGGGTGCTTTCGGTCAGCGGGGTGAGGACCACTACGGCGTCGGCGCTGGGGATTAATTCCGGCAGCTCTGCGGTTCCGTGCAGGCCGTCCCGGGCTTGTGAGACGACACCGATCACCCGGGTGCCGAGTGGCGCCAGGAACTGCTCCAGTTTGCGCCCGATCGAGCCCATGCCGACCACCAGCACTGTCCAGGCCGACAGGTCCTGGAGCTCGACGCCGTGGCGCCAGGATTTGATCGCGCTTGCTTCGAGCAGCCCGCTGGAGGCACCGAGCAGCGCGCCCAGCGTCCACTCGGCGACCGGAGCGTCACGCGCGCCCCGGGCGTTGCACAGCGTCACGCCGCTTGGCAGGTGCCCTTCGATCCAGTCGGTGCCCGCTGAGGCGACCTGAATTACCTCGAGCTCGGGCATCCGCGGAAGTTCCGGCAGCAGGCGCCGCCCGCGTGGCGGCGTCGCGAGAAACCTGGTGTCGCTGAAGTCGAAGCCGCTGAAGTCGTCCTCGGGCAGCGCGCGGACGTCCACGAGCGCGCGGACGTCCTGGGGGACCAGCGCCGCGGCCGCGGCTGACAGGACGGCTCTCATACCAGCCGCTGGCGTTGGCCTCCGAGGCCCTCCACGCCAAGCTCCATCACGTCGTTTCGCTTCAGATACACGGGCGGTTTCAGGCCCATCCCGACGCCGGCGGGGGTGCCGGTGTCGATCAGATCGCCGGGCTCCAGCACCATGAACTGGCTGAGGTGATGGATCAGCGCCGGGGGGTCGAAGATCATCTCGGCGGTGTTGCCCTGCTGGCGGCGCGTGCCGTTGACATCCAGCCACAACTCCAGGTTGTTCACGTCGGGAAGCTCGTCCGGCGTGACCAGCCACGGGCCGGCGGGGTTGAAGGTCTCCGCGGATTTGCCCTTGGACCACTGCCCGCCGCGCTCAAACTGGAACGCGCGCTCTGAGACGTCGTTGACCACCAGGTAGCCGGCGATGTGATCGCGCGCCTGCTCGGCGCTTTCCAGGTAGCTGGTGCGGCGGGAGATGACGACGCCGAGCTCCACCTCCCAGTCGGTCTTCGTCGAGCCGGGCGGAATCCGGACGTCGTCATTGGGGCCGACCAGCGTGTTGGGCGGCTTGGTGAAGATGATCGGCTCCTGAGGGATCGGCTGGCCGGTCTCGGCGGCGTGGTCCCTGTAATTCAGGCCGATGCAGACGATCTGGTGGGGGCGGGCGATCGGCGGACCGATCCGCTCTGTGCCGAAGCGCTGTGGTGTGCGGCTCTGGACGGTCGTCTTGAGCGCACTGCCGTCCGCGAAGAAGTCGGCGTTGAAATCATCCACGACGTCTGAGACGTCAACGTAGTGCGCTGGGTCAACTCTGACAACCGGGCGTTCAGCTCCGGGGTCGCCGATTCGCATCAGATACATGAGTCGAGACGATAATTGAGCCTGATGCAGTTCAGTCGTGAGTTGCGCAACGCAGTACTGAGCGGTGAGATCACCCTGACCGTGCGCCTCTGGTCGCGGCCCAAGGTCAAGGTCGGCGGGCGCTACCGCGTCGAGCACGGCGAGATCGAGATCGATGCGGTTGAGCTGGTGCCCTTCTCAGCGATCGACGCCGAGGATCTGCGTCGCACCGGCGAGCCCGACCGTGAGGCTTTGCGCGCCCGCACGGCGCACGCCGGTCCGGTCGACGATGACACGCTCGTCTACCGGATCGAGTTCCACCCGACCTCCTAGAAAAACCTCCACCGGCTTGTGGCGGAGGAGTATGGTCAGGAGCCAGTGCCCGAGCGTGTCCCTGCGCTCGTTGCCGGGGCCGCTCACATACGCAGGTGCCCTTCGGAGCCGACTGACCCCGAAGGCGGTTCCTGCGCAAACGAGTGAGAGGAGCCAGCATGCATAAGGCCGCGGACCGTATCCGCAACGTTGCGCTCGTCGGCCACCGCGGAAGCGGGAAAACCTCTGTCCACGAGGCGCTGCTCTACCAGGCCGGCGCGATCAACCGCTTGGGAAGCGCCGTCAGCGGGACCACCGTGTCGGACTCGGATCCCGGTGAGCAGGCGCGCAACATGTCGATTTCAGCGTCACTCAACTCCTTCCAGTGGATGGACCGGCGCGTGAACCTGATCGACACCCCCGGCGAGCCGAGTTTCAGTGCCGACGCCCTGGGCGCGCTGCGCGTCTGTGAGTCGGCGATCTTCGTGATCAACGCGGTGATGGGTGTCGAGGTCCAGACCCGGCGGCTGTGGCAACGCGCCCAGGAGCTCGGGCTTGCGCGCCTGCTGTTCGTCAACATGCTCGACCGTGAGCGCGCCGATTTCTACCGCGCGCTCGATCAGCTCCAGGCTGCGTTCGGCCCGCACGTGGTCGCGACCGAGATCCCGATTGGCGCCGAACATGAGGTCGCCGGCGTGATCGACCTGATCTCGATGCGCGCCTACGAGTACCAGGACGGGGACACCTCACGGCGGAACTGCCGGCTGATCGAGATCCCGGAGGAGTACGCGGCCCAGGCCGAGGAGTACCGCGAGAAGCTGATGGACGGCGTGGCCGAGAACTCCGACCAGCTGATGGAGCGTTACCTGAACGACGAGCCGATCAGCTACGACGAGGTGATAGCGGTCCTCAAGGAGGGCACCAACAAGGGTTTGCTGTTCCCCGTCACCTGCGGTATCGCCACCGCGAACCTGGGGACGGCCGGGCTGTTGAACGCGATAGTCGAGGACCTGCCATCACCGGTCAAGCACGGCGGCTTGGAGGCAGGACCGACCACGCTCGATCCCGCCGACAACAGCCTGCTGCCGGCGGTCGCCTACGTGTTCAAGACCCGCGCGGATCCCTACGCCGGGCGGATCAACCTGTTCCGCGTCTACCAGGGTGTCGTCCACCATGACTCGCACCTGCTGAACACGCGCGCGCACGTGAAGGAACGGATCGGCCAGCTGCTACGGACCGAGGGTGCGGGCCAGCCGGCGCACGTCCCGGAGTTCGGCCCGGGCGACATCGGCGCGGTCGGGAAGCTGAAGGAGACCCACGCCGGTGACTGGCTGGCCGACCGCGACGAGCCGGTGCGGATGCCACACGTCGAGATGCCCGCGCCGGTGATGGCCTTTGCGATCGAGCCGGGCACGGGCGACGATGAGAAGCTCGTCCAGGCCCTGCGACGCCTGGCTGAAGAGGACCCTGCGATTGAGACCTACCGGGCCGAGCAGACCGGCGAGCAGATCATCGCCGGGCTCTCACAGCTGCATGTAGAGGTGACCGTCGAGCGCCTGGCCGAGCGGTTCGGCATCGAGGTGACGCTGGCGCCGCCGCGGGTGCCCTATCGCGAGACGATCCGCCGGCCGGCGACCGCGCACGGACGCCACAAGAAGCAGACCGGCGGTCGCGGCCAGTTCGGTGACTGCCACATCGAGATAACGCCACTGCCTGGCGACGACAGGTTCGAATTCCACGACGCGATCAAGGGCGGCGCGATCCCGGCCTCCTTCATCCCGGCCGTCGAGCAGGGGGTACGTGAGGCGATGGAGTCCGGCCCGCTCGCCGGCTATCCCGTCAAGGGCGTGTCGGTCAAGCTGTTCGACGGCTCCTTCCACAGCGTGGACTCCTCCGAGGTCGCCTTCAAGCTGGCCGGCATCCACGCCATGCGTGAAGCGATGGCCGCGGCCGATCCGGTGCTACTGGAGCCGATCATGCTGGCCAGCATCAACGTGCCCGATGAGACGGTCGGCGACGTGATGGGTGATCTCAGCGCCAGGCGCGGGCGCCCGCTCGGCATGGAGCCCCAGGGACACATGATTGAGGTCCACGCCGAGGTGCCGATGGCCGAGCTGCTCAGCTACGCGCCGGACCTGCGTGCGCTGACCGCCGGCCAAGGCGAGTACAGCATGAGCTTCGCCCGCTACGAGGAGGTGCCAGCCCAGCTCGCGTCGGGGATAATCGCGGCTTCTGCCGAGGTCCTACAGCGGTAGTCCAGCGGGGATGATGTCCAGCAGGTTCGGCTGTCCAGCCGCGTAGCGCGCGGCGTCGGTCCGCTTGGCCGCGTCCCACTCACTCGGCTCCCAGAGCGTGCCGAGCGACGCCGGCGCGGCGGACGAGCCCGACCGCGAGAGGATCGCGTTGGCCGCCTGGCGGCCGGCTTCATTCGCGCCCTCCATGGTCGCAAGGTTGATGTCATTGCGCACGTAATCGGCGGCCAGGAACAGGTTGGAGATCGAAGTGGCGGCCTCAGGCCTGTCGCCGAGCGACCCGGCGGTGTTGATCAACAGCGGCTCGCTGCTGGTCGCCGGCTGACCGGCGGGGAAGCTGACGGCCGGATCCAGCGCCCAGTCGATCAGCATCGCGTCGCTCAGCTCGGTGTTGTTGTCGGCGTTCAAGGCGCGCTTCAGCTGCGCCCAGACCTCATTGAAGATCTCGGACTTGGAGCAGTCCACCGCGCTCTTGCCGTACAGGATCCCCGGCGTGTTGAAGTCCGAGATGTCGACGGACAGGATGTCCGCCAGCTTCCCGTTGCCGTAGCTGCTCGGCAGGTCACGGTTCCAGAACAGGCCCTGCTCGATCGAGGTCAGTGACCACGGGCTGTCCATGTAGGCGACGTGCCCCTTGACCGGCCGGTCGAGCTTCTGGTCCAGAAAGAACTGGATTCCGTTCATGTAGTCGTAGCTGAGCTGGTCGAGCTTCGCCAGCTCCGGGGCTGCCTGGCGCACCGGTGCGTCGAACAGCGCGCGTGCCTTCTCGACCGGCATCGCCGCGACGTAATGGTCGGCGCTGACGGTCAGCGACTGTCCGGCGGCGTTGGTCAGCGTGACGCCGGCCACGTCGTCACCGGCCATCTGTAGCGCGCTTGCGCCGTAACCCTCGACGAACTGCACGCCGAGTGAGCGCAGGTGCGCGACCCACGGGTCGATCCAGGCCTCGTTGGTCGGTGCGTTGAGCAGCCGGTCGGCATTGCCGTACCCGCTCTGGCGCTGGATGTCCGCTGAGCTCTCGGCCAGCAGCGAGTAAATGAAGGCAAGCCCCATCAGGCCGATGGTGTAGGTCGATGCGACCTTGCCCTGGGCGGCCACCAGGTCCTTGGTCAGGCCGTTGCCGAACACCTTCTGGTACTCAGCCGAGAACTTGCCCGCGTTCACGTAGTCCCACCACGCGGTCTGCTCCCATTCGCCCAACCGGCGTGCATCACAGCTGGTCTGGAAGACCAGCATCTTGCGCAGGAAGTACTCCACCTCGTTGGCCGGTACCTGTAGTCCCAGCCCTACCGCGGAAACGATCGTCTCGATCCCCTCCGACAGCCCGCTGGCATCGAAGCTCGGCAGCATCCAGGTCTGGCCGGAGTCGAGCACGAACATCTCCTGGCTGGCGTTCACCAGGTTGTCGAACGCGCCGTCGGCGTTGCCCGGCACGGGGATCCTGCGCATCGTGTCCGGCACGTTCTTGTAGAAGCCGGGGAAGAACCGGAAGCCGTGTTCGCCGGGCAGGTCCTTGCGCCCGCCCGTCCCGGTCCCGGGGACGGGGATGCTGCGCGCCTTGCCGCCCAGCGCCTTGGGCTCGAACACCGTCACCTTGAAGCCGCGCTCGGCCAGCTCGTGGGCGGCCGTCAGCCCGCCGACACCGCCGCCCAGCACGGCGACGCCGGTCTGTTGTGAGCCTGCCGCGGCCCGGCGTTGAGCAGCAAGCCCGGGCGCGGTGATCACGTTGAACGCGGCCGCGCCGGCGGCGGCACCCCCTAAGAACGACCGGCGCGAGACCTTGCGCTCGGACACGGACCTAGAGGATTCCCTTGCGCCGCAGCTCGGCGGCGCGGATGTTGGCCTCGAGCAGCTCATCGTGCGAGGTGCCCGCGTCGATCCAGAAGCCCTCGAGCGTGTGGCAGCGCATCGAGCCCTCGTTCACGTAGATGTTGTTCAGGTCGGTGATCTCCAGCTCGCCGCGCGCTGAGGGCTTGAGCTGGTCCATGAACGAGAAGACACGCTCGTCATACAGGTAGATCCCGGTCTGGGCCAGGTTCGACTTGGGCTCAGACGGCTTTTCCTCGATCCCGAGGACACGGTCGCCGTCAACCTCGATCACGCCGTAGTGCTGGGGCTCGTCGACCTCGGTGGCGAACACCGTCGCGCCGCGCTCCTGGGCCTTGAACTGCTCAACGGCGGGGCGCAGATCCTGGGTGAAGATGTTGTCGCCCAGCAGCACAAGGATCTTCGAGCCGCGCGCGAACGGCTCGGCCAGCGACACCGCCTGGGCCAGGCCGCCGGGCTCCTCCTGGAGCTCGTAGGTGATCTGCAGGCCGAACTCGCGGCCGGTCTTGATCAGGTTCAGGAAGTGGCCCGAGTACTCGGGGTTGGTGATCAGAACGACTTCCTCGACGCCCGCGCGGGCCATCGCCTCAAGCGGGTAGAAGATCAACGGCTTGTCATAAATCGGCAGCAGGTGCTTGTTCGTGATCGATGTCAACGGTCGCAGCCGCGTTGCCTTGCCCCCGGCGAGGATTACGCCCTTCATGTTGGTCTCCTGATCCATAGGCCGCAACGGTAGGGGTTCTCGCGGCCGCGGGCCTCCACCAACGGCAGACCGGAAGCTGGTGTCTGAGAAGATTGCGCGCATGAGCGCTACAGAGACGGACCTCCCCCGCCGCGTGGACAAGCCCTGGGGCTATGAGATCTGGTACGCCGTCACGGACCAGTACGTCGGCAAGATCCTGCATGTCGCCGCCGGCCAGCGTCTGTCTCTGCAGTACCACGAGGTCAAGGATGAGAGCAACTACCTGCTGTCGGGGAAGCTCAAGCTGATCAAGGGCGCCTCAGCCGACGCCCTGACTGAGACGGTCATTGACGTCGGCCACACCTGGCGCAACCTGCCCGGCGAGGTGCACACGATCGAGGCGATCGATGACGCCGACGTGCTGGAGGTCTCGACCCCGCATCTGGATGACGTCGTGCGGCTGTCCGACAAATACGGGCGTGAGGGGACCAGCAGCCCCTGAAACCTCCCAAGGGTGCGCGGATCGCGAGGGGGTTGCGCAGTTACCGTTGCTCAGCCGGGGTAGAGGCGCAAACCCCGCCGCACGCGGCGGGGTTTGGGAAGTTCCAGGCCGCGCCGGGTCGGGCATACTGAGCTGCTATGGCCAAGCGCCAGTCTCGAGCAACCGGACGCACCGGCAAGCCCTCAATCGCGGATGTGGCCGCGATCGCCAACGTCTCAACCCAGACCGTCTCCCGCGTGCTGGCCGGCAGCGAGAACGTCCGTCCGGCCACGCGTACGGTGGTGCTCGACGCGATCCGCCAGGTCGACTACCACCCGAACACCGCCGCGCGCCGCCTGGCCAGCGGGCGGACCCGGACCATCGGCCTGGTGACCGTTGACACCGTCGCCCACTCTCGCTCGGCGATCGCTCACGGGATCGCGGACGCCGCCCGCGCCGCCGACTATGAGGTGGCCACGGCCACGGTTGACCGTCTGGCACCGCTGTTCGTGGCGCGGGCGATCCGCCAGCTCGTCAGCCAGGGGATCGACGGCCTGGTGCTGGCGGTGCCGATGCGGACCCCTGACCAGTCGGCGCTGGAGGTGCTCGAGACGCTGCCGACCGTCGCGCTTGCCGGGGAGCCCGCCCACTACTACGACCTGATCGCGGT
>JAFMRN010000212.1 GCA_017354065.1 Solirubrobacterales bacterium | reverse complement strand
CGACCGGATGCAGCTCTATGCCGAGGTGGTCGGCGCCTGCATCCGCTGGAGCAGGAGCGATACGACCGTACCCGAACTCGAGGACTTCATCGCGCGTCAGCTGAAGCTGATCTCGCCGCACGCCGACCCCGCGAGCGAGCAGGTGCGCGAGGCGTGGCAATGGCTGTCTGCCCAGTTGGCCGAGTACACCAGGCCCGGCGACGTGGTGGACATGGAGCAGTGGCGCGAGCAGAAGCACGCTGAGCATCGCGGCGCCGCTGCCTGAGCTGGTAGCCGCCTCCTGCCCGGCCTCCTAGAATCGAGGGCCCTGGCCCCCATGGTCTAGTGGCTTAGGACGTCGGCCTTTCACGCCGAAGATCGCGGGTTCGAACCCCGCTGGGGGTACTGCAAACAGGCTGCAACCACGCGGTTCTCAGACTCCGAGAGTGCGAATGCGACGCACATTCTCAGTTTGGGTACCGCTTGTGGGTACCATTTTCGGCCCGAATTGCTCGCTTGAGCGTCTCTGCCGACCCGGATCGCGGTGATTCTCGCGCCGGCCGGCGGGCCGTCAAGGTCGGCCCTAGCGGGCCGCGCTTACGCGCGCCGCTTTCGCGGCTCCCTTGACTGCCCGCCGGTCCTGCGCGTGCTGGCCGCGATCATCCGGGTCGGTGAGCCCATGGCAGGCACTCGACTACACGTGCGCGTAGCTGGGTTACTCGTTGCTTGCAAGCCCAAAGGTCTGATGGCATCCTGACGATCTGTGAAGTTCAGGGGCGTGGCATGGATGGCCGTGGTTTTGGGGTTGCTGCTCGCGGGTTGCGGCAGCAGCAAGAAGACCGCTGCACCGAACGGGTTGGTGAAGAGCAGCGACCGGTCTTTCGCAACGGTGCTGCCTCCCGGGTTTAACGATCTGAACTCGGTCGAGAGCACGGCGTATCGGACGTTGTATTCGGTTGCCTCGCGTGCGGGGTTGGCGGTTGTGGTGTTCCGTTCGCCGGCACCGGCGGGGGTGAGTATCGATGCTTGGACCCGGCGGCTGATGGGCGTTCAGAAGAAGGACAACCCGTCAGACCGGGGTTTCTCGTCTGTCAGCAAGGTCACGGTGGGCGGAGTGTCTGGCCGCGGGTTTAGCTACTCCGGGCGCTCCAGCAGCGGGCAGCCGACGGCGTATGCGCAGGTGATCGTTGTCCATGCCGGGTCTTCGTATTTGATCCAGGGTCGCGCGCCGGCCGGCCAGCAGCGGGCGTTGGTGTCGGCGATGAACAAGATCGATCTCGGCTGGCACTGGACATGAGACCACGGGGCACCCGTGTCCTCGCGTCTGAGACGGGTCAGGACCTGATCGAGTACGTCGGGTTGATCGCGATTGTCGCGATCCTGATCGGCGGCGTGCTCGCGGCCGCGCCGGGTCTTGGCCGGACGGTCTCCCACGGTTTGAGTTGTGCGGTACACAGCGTGTTGGATTCAGGTACCCCGTGCACCCAGAAGAAGTACGCCGTGTCCACCAGCCAGTCTGCGTTGCGGCCGTCATGGGCGAAACCATCGGCGCGGGCCGCCCAGGCGGCTGAGTGGCGCCGCACCCTGGCGAAGGCTTCGCATACCAAAGTTGATCCCACGACGACGGTCACGCCGTGTTTGGACTCCACGCCAGCACAGCCGGTGCCGGGAGCCAAGCCGACACAGCTGAACCCGTTTAGCCAGATGTCGCCGGCGGATCAGGCTGCTGCTCAGCGTGTTCAGGCCTATTTCGCGAGTCCGTCCGCGCCGGGTGGCCGCCAGCGGGATCCGTCCGGGAAGACCTTGCCACAGAATTTGGGGTGTGCCCTGTCGGGCGGTGGAGCGGATGAGTCCCATGGTCAGGCCTGGACACCGGGTTCTGGGTTGGCGTCGAATGCGCGGGAGGCCTATGCGTTGAATCAGGCGGTCGCGCACGGTCAGTTACCGCCTGAGCCGGCGAACTGGGATCGGATGAACTCCAGGCAGCGGAATGCGTTTGAGTGCCAGGCCGCTCAGGACTTCGGGGCTTTGTCTTGTCCAGTGTCGAAGGCGTCGGTGGATCAGGCGGTTCTTATGCCGTATCTGACTACGACGAAGAAGAAGGGCCCGTCGTTTTTGGATAAGGCGATCAGCGTCGTGTCTGTGGTGGGGTCCGGTCTTCAGCAGGTGGTTGCCCCGGAGTTCGATCTTGCGGACGGGGAGGCGTTGGAGGCCGGCGACACCAAGGCTGGGGAGATCATCGCTGGTGGTGGCGGGACTGAGGTGACCGAGGCGGCCACGATCAGTAGCGCGGAAGAAGGCGCCGCGAACCAGGTTGCTGATCACACCGCGTCTGAGGAGACGCAGATCCTGCGTGCCCAGCAGCGGTTGAGCAACGCCGATAACCCCGGGGAGGAGGCGTCTAAGGAGGAGGACGCCGCGGCCGCGTGTGGCGGGCAGTCCTTCACGCCGGACACCCTGGTTTTGCTCGCTGACGGCCGGAGCGTGCCGATCAGCGAGTTGCGGGTCGGTGTGCGGGTGCTCGCGGTCGACCCGGGTGGTGGTGCGCGTGGTCAGCCCGTCCAGGCTGTGTGGGCTAGACCAGAGCACGGACTACTAGACGTGTCGGTACGCGGCGCTGATGGGAGCGTGGCCGTGGTTCACACGACCGTGGATCACCCGTTCTGGGACCGGTCTACCGGCCGATGGACGGACGCGGCCGATCTTGGTGTTGGGGATCGGTTGGCGACTCCGGCTGGCGCCGGGGCGCTGGTCAGTTCCACAACACCGGTCCACGGGAAGGCTGTGATGTGGGACCTAACGGTCGCCCAAGATCACGACTTCTTCGTGGTCGTTGACGATAGTCGGGTGTTGGTGCATAACACAGACCCGAACTGCGGCCCACAAGACGAATCCGGTGTCCCTGCCACAACGGGCCATGTCGACCTGAGCGAGGCGACCACAGTCCGCGGGAAATTCCCATCGAAGGCCGAGCCGGGACAAGTACTTGTTCGTCGCGACCCACTTACAGGCGAGCCCACCAACTATCAGGAGTATGGACCGGACGGTCTGCCTACTAAGCGTGTTGATCTCACCGGATCGGCGCACGGCGGGGTCGAGACGCCACACGTCCATGAGTACGGGAGGAACACAAACCCGAAAACTGGTGAGAAGTTTGTAAACCCACGTCCTGTCAGGCCGGCCAAACCGAACGAGGTGCCGTAGCTATGTCCAAGAACAGTCCCAGGCTCCCCCGCTTCGAACAGTGGAGCCAGGAATTTGATAACCCCGTGAGTCTCTGGGATTACGCGGCGCGCAAAGGAGGAACCACGCTTGCGCTCGCGTTCGCCAGCGTATTTTGGCCGCGGCTGATCGAGATTGACGGCTGCATTCTGTTGGCAGAGCGCTATGAACCGAGCGTGTTTCAGGCCTGGAAAGCGCAGCTCGGAGACCGGCCAGAGGCGATCGAGCGTACTGTCAACCATGTCCACCTTTGGGATCTATTCGATCCGAGAGACGAGGACGTGCCGGCCGGCGAGCTTGACTATCTTGCTGATGTGCTGGCTGCCACGTGGCGCGCAGCGCTTGCCGATCGGTTCCCAGACCGGGACTGTGAGGTTGTAATTGCTCGTGAGGCTGAGGACTACGGTCCGACGATTAGCTTCTTCACGCGCCGCACGGCGAGCTGATGTTCGAGACGGGTCGTTCGGTCTGAGGGGACTCGACGCTGCCCGCTTATCCACTAGGCCTTGTCCGTGATGGCACGCGATTACTACAAGGAGGCCGCGTCGCTGGCGGTCGAGGCCAGCCGTTTAGGCTTCCCTGAGATCGCGGAGCGAGTGACGCGTGCGATCGGAGACGGCTACACGGCGACCGAGATTCTGATGCGCTGCGACAGGTATTGCGTGAAGCGCTGCCTCAGATCGAGGGATCCCCGCTGCGGGCGGACGCCGTGTCGCTGATCACTGGGATCGAGGACGCGCTCGGTCATTGACGGCCGACCAGTGAGCTGTGGGCCAACCGAATTCCAGTGGTGCTGAAATCTGGCTGGGCGGACCAGGTCCGGGCGACCGTCGGTCTCGCTTCCCAAGCCAGAGTCAGACTCTACGCACCCGAGTGCTGGAGGCCGAAACGCCCGGGAATGCCCGGTCTTGCTGGGGCACGCGTGCCCGTAAATGTCCGGATTCGACCATGAGAGCACTGCTGACGGGCGGGACGTCTTGGGACGTCTTGGCCTCAAGCATCTAGTGCGTAGGGTGTATGCCTGCAGATTCGAGGCGCTGAGCGGCGGCGAAAGGACGACGGTGGCGGCGTGTGGGACGCGCGCGAGTGACCGCATCGAGCCGCAGGCGAGATCCACAGCTTGCCCAACCGCGCGCGAGGGAGGCGTTGGCGTTACGGCAGCTCCACCTCTTCATTGCCGGTGGGCGGAGCGGCTGGCCGGGAAGTCAGGCTGCGGCGAAGACCGCATCCAAGGATGCGGCCTCCACGTCCAGGTGCTGAGGGATGGTCAGCTCGATCTTGCCGTCACGCTCGGCGCGCAGCTTGGCGTTGAGGATCGTCAGTCCGACAAGGGCGCCCGTGGAGTCGAAGCGGACGTGGTCACCCTCGGCAGTCTCGTCAAAGTCGACCGCGCTGGCCGGGTCGCCCTTGTGGAGGTACAGCACGTCCACCGGGCTGTCATAGAACACGTTGTCGAAGGTGGTGTTGCCGAGGCTCACGGTCATGGAAGGTTC
>JAFMRN010000211.1 GCA_017354065.1 Solirubrobacterales bacterium | reverse complement strand
AAGCGCTGCGCTCACTGGCGCGCCGCGCGACCCTGCGTGAGCGCCTCGCGGTCGGCGGGCTCGCTAGCGTCCGCACACATAGCTGGAACCGCGCGCTGGAGAACCTGATCGCCGCCTGGGCGGCTGCGCTGGCGCCGGTCTCGGCGGAGTTCGCCAGTGCCGCCTGAGGGCGCACTGCAGCTACCTCTATCCGCCCCTGGGTCTCAAAGACCCGAGGGGCGGCCACTTCGTGTTGTTGACGTCGCGCTGTTCTACGGCCAGCGGGGCGGCGGCATATCCACCTACCTGCAGGCGAAGGGCGAGTACGCGCGCCGCACCGGCGCACTGGAGCACCACCTGCTGGTGCCCGACCAGCACCGCAGCCTGGTGCTCGCCGCCTCCAACGGCTACCGGCTGCCGCTGGGCTCGGCCGGGATGCTCGCGCGGCTGCGCGAGCTGGAGCCTGACGTGGTGCTGTTGCACGACCCCTACTGGTCCCCGCGGATGACAACCCGGACCGCGCACGCGGCCGGCGCGGCGGTGGTCGCGGTCCACCACTCCTCAGTGGCCTTGAACGCCGCCGCGTTGCCTGGGCCCCAGGAGGTCTACAAGGCCGCGTTGCGCCGCTGGTACCGGCGCGCCTATTTGGACGTCGACGCCGTCATGTCGGTCGTGGATCCCACCGCGGACGCGCGCCGTGACCGCACGCTGGCACTGCGGCTCGGCCTGGATCCCGCGTTCAACCCCCGCGCCGGCCTGGGCGTGGCCCGCGGCGATCACGTGCTCTACGCCGGCCGCCTGAGCCGCGAGAAGGGCGTGCGCGAGCTGCTGGACGCGGCGGCCCTGGCAGAGGAGCCCTGGCCGCTTCTCCTGATCGGCACCGGGCCCGCCGAGGACATGCTGCGCGACCGGGCCGCCGCGCTCGGGATCTCAGAGCGCGTGCGGTTCCGGCACTTCGAGCCCTGCCGGGCGTCGCTGGCACGCGAGTTCGCCGCGGCCCGGTGCGTGGCGCTGCCGGGCGCGCATGAGACCTTCGGCGTGGTCGCGCTTGAAGCCGCGGCCTGCGGCGCCTCGGTCGTGACCGCGAGCACCACCCCCTCAGCGAAGCTGCTGGGCGGCTCGGTGGAGACCTTCGCGCCCGATGATCCACGCGCGCTGGCCGGCGCGATCCGGCGCGCGCGGACCAAGACGCCCGCTGCCGCCGCGGCAAAGGCGATCGCCGACGCACACAGCTGGGACGCCGTGCTGTCCGCCGAGCTGGCCGACCTGTCGAAGCTGGTCAGCCGATGAGCCCCGGACGCGGCGCCAGAACGGTGGCGCGCACAGCAAACCCGCCCGCGGCCGACGTGTGCCTGCCCGAGCCCGAGCCTGCGCGGCCGCTCTCGGGGCCGGCCGTGACGGTCACGATCCACGACGTGGAGCCGCGATCCTTCCTGCGTGTCACCGAGATCCGCCGCTGGCTGAGCGAGCGGAACATCGACCGGGTCACCTTCGCGGTGATCCCGGCGGCGGACCTGCACCCGATCGGCCGGCGCTCGCCGCTGCTCGCAGGCTGGCTGCGGGCGCAGGTGGCCCGCGGTGACAGCGTCGCCCAGCACGGACTCCAGCACCGCACCGCCGGGTCTGTGAAGTGGCCGCGCGGAATCGTCGCCGGCCTCCACGGTGCGCGCGCGGCGGAGTTCCCGGGCCTGGACCACGAGGAGACCGAGGCGCGGGTCCGCACCGGCCTGGCGCTGTTGCGCGAGGTGGAGCTCGATCCGCGCGGGTTCATCGCCCCCGGCTACGCCTACACACCGGCGCTGAGGGGCGTGCTGGAAGAACGCTTCAGCTGGTTCGGTGACGTACGCGGCGTCACCCTGTCAGGTGAGTCGCTGCGTTCGCCGGCGCTGCGGCTCGGCACCTCGACGACGCTGAAGCGTGTGCTGTCCCCGCCGCTGTTGAGCGCCCGCGCGCACGGCACCCGCGGAACGCTGCTGCGCCTGGACATCCACCCCCGTGATTTCGAGCTGCCGCGCCACCTGGCCGCCGTCGAGCAGGCGCTGTGCGCCGCGCAGGAGCGCCACGTCGTCACCTACGACGAGCTGTCGGCGGCGCCCGTCTCTTAGCATCCGGGCCATGGCCCTGACTGGGACCGCGCCTCCCCCGTTTGTGAACCGCCTGCCATGAGCTGGCCCAGCACCCGTGCGCGCGGCAGCTCCGCGCACAAGACAGCGGTCATAGACCTCGGCTCGAACTCCTGGCGGCTGGTGGTGTTCAGCTACGGGGATCACCCGGCCGGGATCTGGTGGAAGCGCACCGACGAGCTGTATGAGGCGGTCCGGATCGGTGAGGGCATGGGGGAGCGCCAGCTGCTCTCAGAGGCCGCGATGGACCGCGGGGTTGAGACCTTGGCGATCTTCGGACGCTTCTGTCGCGCCCACGGTCTCAACGTCGGCGGCGACGCCGATACGGCGGATGACGATGTCCACGTGTTCGCGACCTCGGCGATCCGCGACGCCGCGAACCGGCGGCGGTTCCTGACCCGCATCAAGCGCGAGACCGGCTATCGCGTGGAGCTGCTCTCAGCCGAGCAGGAGGCCCACTACGGGTACGTCGCGGCGGTGAACTCATCGACGCTGCGTGACGGCGTTGTGCTGGACATCGGCGGCGGCAGCATGCAGCTAATCGACGTCGCTGAGCGCCGCCAGTCAGAAGCGGTGTCCTTCCCGGTCGGCGCCGTGCGGATGACCGAGCGGTTCTTCGCCCCGGTCGAGCCGAACAAGCCGGCGCGTAAGAAGGACATCCAACACCTGCGCCAGCACCTGGAGAAGACCCTGCGGGATGTCGACTGGCTGCGCGAGCGGGGCGGCAGGCTGGTCGCGATGGGCGGCTCGGTGCGCAACCTCGCGGCCACCGCGGCACTGTCCGCGGGCAAGGAGCAGGCCGGCAAGATCGACCTCGGCGTCCAGGGCTTCCTGATCACCGCCGAAGCGCTGGACGACCTTGTCGCGACGCTGGCCGCGCTGCCGCCGGCGCGCCGGCGGGAGGTTCCCGGCATCAAACCAGGCCGTGGCGACATCATCCTGGCGGCCGCAATCACGCTGCAGACGGTCCTGCGCGTAGGTCGCTTCGACGGGATCGAGGTGACGGAGGCCGGCCTGCGGGAGGGCATCTTCCAGGCGCGCACGCTGCTCGACCCCGGCGAGCCGATCTTCGCGAACGTGCGCGACACCGCGGTCCGGAACCTGGCGATCCAGTACGAGTCGGACATGTCCCACACCGCGCATGTGGCACGGCTGGCGTTGTCGATGCACGCCTCCCTGACCGACGCCGGCCTGTTCACCAGCACCGAATCCGAACGCGAGCTGCTGTGGGCGGCGGCGATGCTCCACGACGTCGGCGCGACGATCTCCTACGACGATCACCACAAGCACAGCCGCTATCTGATCCTGTCCGCGGAGCTGCCCGGCTTCAACCCCCGGGAGCGTGCGCTGATCGCCCAGATGGCGCGCTATCACCGCAAGGGCGCGCCGAAGCTCGGTGACTGGGAGGGCCTGGCCGCCCCGGGTGATGAGGCGCTGCTTCAGCGCTGCGCGATGATCCTGCGCCTGGCCGAGCACCTCGAGCGCGCCGGCGATCAGTCGGTCTCAGAGGCGTGGCTGACGGCCAACGGCGATGGCCTGGCGCTGCGCGCCGACGGCGACCTGACCCTGGCGCGCTGGAGCGTCGAGCGCTACGGCGACGACGAGTCGTTCGCGAAGGTGTTCGGGCGGCCGCTTGTGATTAGCTGAGCCGGTCCTCCCCGCTGTAGACGTTCACGCGACCGCCACGCGCGAACCCACACAGCGTCAAGCCGTACTCACGCGCCAGCGACACCGCCAGGCTGGTCGGCGCGCCGACGCCCACCAGCACCGGGGCGCCCGCACGCAGCGCCTTCTGGACTAACTCGAAGGACAGGCGCCCGCTGACGCACAGCAGCTTGTCCGACAGCGGGAGGTCGCGCCGGGTCAGTGCCCAGCCGATCACCTTGTCCATCGCGTTGTGGCGGCCGACGTCCTCACGCGCACAGATCAGCTCGGCCTGCGCGTTGAACAGGCCGGTGGCGTGCAGGCCGCCGGTCCGGGCGAACCCGGGCTGGTCCAGGTGCTCGGGCAGGCCGGCCAGCAGCTCTCGCGTCAGCGCTACGCCGCCCCATCCGGGGGCGAGCGGCGCGGCGTGCACGGCGACCTCTTCCAGTGCGCCCTTGCCACAGACGCCGCAGCTGGAGCTCGTGTAGAACCGCCGGGCCGGCAGCTCGCGCTGGAGCGGCCCGTCCACGACGATCGTGTTCGCGGCAAGGTCCTCAGTCAACCCGGCCGCGCGCGGCGCGTCGATCAGGGCCTCCCCGTAGAGGAACCCGAGTGCCAGCTCCTCATCGTTGCCGGGCGTCCGCATGGTCACCGCCACCGGCTCCTGCTCGACGCGGATCTCAAGCGGCTCCTCAACCGCCAGCGCGTCGCGGGCGCCGTCGTGGGTGACCGTCGTGATCGCGCCTGGGGGATACTGCGTTGATGGCTCTGCACCCATCCGCCCCGAACTCTAGAAGCCGGTCAGCCGCGCTGCTGTTGACCGGCGGCACGAGCAAGCGGATGGGCCGGACCAAGGCGCTGATCAAGCTCCACAACATGACCCTCTCCGAACGCACGGCCGGCCTGCTGTTGCGTGTCGCGGCACCGGTCCTGGAGGTCGGGCCAGGCCACACCGAACTGCCGGTC
>JAFMRN010000412.1:472-1531 GCA_017354065.1 Solirubrobacterales bacterium | reverse complement strand
CCTCGGAACCGACCCGACGAACCGTCAGAGCCTCCGAGCCTGGGGTGATCCGCGTGCGCACGGCCACTTTTTCGAGGCGAGGAGGGCCATCCCCTGCGGCCGCAAGCGTTCAGAATGGCCTTACCGCCGTTGGTGCGGTCATACTGAACAATCCCGATTCCGCCAAGGAGCGAGCAGCGTGTCGTTCTTCGACGAGCCGGAGGAGACTCGTACACCGCCACGGACGGCCCCGCGTAGGCGCCGACCAACCGGGGGTGGACGACGCCCGCCGGCCAACAGCCAAGCGATCCTGGTCCGCCGGATCGTGCTCGTGGTTGGCGTCGTGGTCGCGATCGTGCTGATCGCGGTGCTCGTGAACAGCTGCGAGGTCAACGCCCGCAACAGCGCGCTCAAGGACTACAACAACAACGTCGCGTCGCTGAACGCCCAATCCGTGAACACCGGGCGGAACTTCTTCAACGCCATGTCCGGCCCCACGAGCGATCCCACCGCTCTGTCGCACACGCTGAACCAGGCGGCGGGCGAGGGCAGCAGCCAGCTCAGCAAAGCGAAGGGGATAAACGTCCCCGACGAGGTCAAGGGGGCACAGCAGGACTTCGTCCAGGGGCTGACGATGCGAGCCGACGGGATGACGAACATCGCCAACCAGGTTCAGTCGGCGCTGAACCCGTCGACGGCCAAGCAGGCCGTCAACCAGATCGCCGCTGAGATGGCGCGCTTCTACAGCTCTGATGTGCTCTACATCGACTACGCGGTGCCCCAGATCATCGGCGCGCTCCGGGCCGCCGGGATCAGTGTCGGCGGCCTGGGCGGCCAGCAGGTCAACTCGAGCCAGTTCCTGCCCTCGATCGACTGGCTCGACCCAACAAAGGTCGCGGCTCAGCTCCACGTCCAGCTCCCCTCGAGTCAGAACAGGGCGGTGACCCCCGGCCTACATGGCCATATGCTCAACTCGGTCAGCGTCGGCGGCACCACGCTTTCGAGCGGATCGACCAACTCGATCCCGGCCAGCCCAGCCCCGACCTTCACCCTGAGCTTCGCCAACACCGGGCAGAACAC
>JAFMRN010000412.1:0-462 GCA_017354065.1 Solirubrobacterales bacterium | reverse complement strand
CGTCAGCGGCCGGACCACCGTGCCCCAGACGACCGCCGGCCAGTCGACCCAGTGCCAGGTCACGCTCAGCGGGACGCCGCCGAAGGGCTCGCAGACGGTCACGGCGCAAATCGTGCCGGTCCCCGGCGAGAAGAACACCAAGAACAACACGCAGACGTTCCCGGTCACGTTCCAGTGAGGGTTTGCGGGTCCCGACGGCCCGGCATGACCGTATCCTGTCTGCCGTGCACAACCTGACCAGCACGGCCGGAATCGTCGCGATGGCCGCGGGCGCCGTGGCGCTCCTGGCCCTCCTTCTCTGCGGGATCCTGTGGCTCAAGCTGCGGCGCGTACGCCTGGCTCAGCGGACGATCCTGGGCGGCAGCGACCAGGATCTGGTCGCCCATGCCGCCTCGCTTCACGATCAGTTCGAGGCGCTCTACGGCTACGTCCAGGACGCCGCCGCGCGGCTCGACAGTCGGA
>JAFMRN010000411.1 GCA_017354065.1 Solirubrobacterales bacterium | reverse complement strand
GAGGAGCTGGACCTGTCGGCGTTCTATGCGCGGGTTCGGACGACGGTGCAGGCGAGCGGCCGTCCGGCGATCGATCCGGCGATCCTGGTGGCGCTGTGGCTGTATGCGACGCTGGAGGGGATCGGCAGCGCGCGGCTGCTGGACCGGCGGTGCAAGAGCGACCTTGCCTATCTGTGGCTGCTGGGCGGGGTGAGCGTGAACTACCATACGCTGTCGGACTTCCGGGCCGAGGCGGGCGAAGCGCTGGACAAGCTTCTGTCGACTTCGTTGACCGGTCTGATCGCATCGGGATCGATCGATGTGCGTTGTCTGGCGGTGGACGGCATGAAGATGCAGTCGCTGGCGAGCGGCCGGTCGTTCCGCAGCGCCGGGCGGCTGGCCGAGTTGCATCGGGCGGCGGTCCAGACGGTGCGCAAGCTGCGGGCGGAGATCGACGAGGATCCGGCGGCGTCGGAACGGCGGGTCAAGGCGCGGCAGCTGGCGGCGGCGGAGGACCGGGAACGCCGGCTGGACAGGGCTCGGCGGGCTCAAGCCAAGATCGAGAAGGGCCGCGCTGCGGAGGCCGAGAAGCAGCGGCGCGAGAACGAGCGGAAGGACCACAAGCCTGCACGAGCCTCGACGACCGATCCAGATGCGCGGATCATGAAGATGGGCGATGGCAGCTATCGGCCGGCCTACAACGTGCAGATCAAGACCGCAGTCGATGGTGGCGGTTCGATCGTCGGCGTCAGCATAACCGACCAGGGCAACGATCATGGGCTGCTGCGGCCGGCTGTCGAGGAGATTGAACAGCGCTATGGCGTGCGGCCCGAGCGGATGCTGGCCGATGGCGGTTACACCAGCAAAGCCGACTTCGAAGCCCTGCATGACCAGGACATCGAGTTGTTCTGCCCCTTGCCGAGGAACAGCCGCAGCGATCCTTCGCTGCCCAAGCGCGGTGACGGTCCGGGTACCCTCGCCTGGCGCGCACGCATGACGACGGAGCAAGGTCGAGCCCAGTACCACCGGCGCTTCGCCACCGAACGGGCGCATGCCCACATGCGCAATCACGGGCTGACGCGACTGCTGGTCCGGGGCATCGACAAGGTCAAGGCCGTCGTGCTGTGGCACGCCCACGCCTTCAACTTCCTCCAGTTCAAGCGCCTCGCCCTGATCTGACTGCCTCACCGGACAGCTGATCAGTGCCCCTGATCGCCAGGCTCTCGGCCTCTCTAATCTGCTTGAACCGATAGGTTCACGCCCTCTCCAGTGGCGCGTCTTCTCATGCTTCAACATTCCATGACGCGTCACTGGAGTGACGCGCCCCCAGCAAAAGACTCTAACCCACGATCTTGCCGTCCATCCGGTACTGACCCCGGCGGTCCTCGATCTCGAGGACCCACACGTCGGGGTCGTACTTCACCTGCCGCTCGATATAGGAATCGGCCTCCGCCTCGCTGACCGGCGCCGGGCCGGTGCCGCGGCTCCAGGCCGGCTCGTCGCCCGAGCTGCTGGTCTGGGTGAACACCGTCACGCCGTTCTCGAAGCGGTTCAGCTTC
>JAFMRN010000210.1 GCA_017354065.1 Solirubrobacterales bacterium | reverse complement strand
AGCCTGCGCCCGCTGGTCGCCGAGCGCCTGCTGGCCCATGCGCCCGCGCTGAAGACCGGCGGCGAGCGCATGGTCGGCAAACACGCCGTGGTGCTGGAGCGGATCTCCAACGCCGAGGCCGTCGGCCGCGTGCGGATCGAGGGCGAGGTCTGGACGGCGCGCGCCTATGACCAGAGCGACACGATCGAGCCGGGCGCCCTGGTTGAGGTCGTCGAGATCAACGGCGCGACCGCGCTGGTGATGCGATGACCAGCTGGTTTCCCATCCGAATTCTCAAAGGAGATGTTGAGCCATGACTGCCGGTTTGATTGCGCTGATCGTGGTCCTCGTGGTGCTGATCGTGATCGCGGCCAGGACTGTGCGGATCGTGCCGCAGGCCCGCGCGGGGATCGTTGAGCGCCTGGGTCGCTACCAGCGCACGCTGAGCCCGGGCCTGGCGCTGCTGGTCCCGTTTGTCGACCGTTTGCGCCCGCTGATCGACCTGCGCGAACAAGTCGTGTCCTTCGAGCCCCAGCCCGTGATCACCGAGGACAACGTGTCGGTGCAGATCGACACCGTCCTGTACTTCACGGTGAACGACCCGCGCAGCGCCACCTACGAGGTCGCCAACCCGCTGCAGGCGATCGAGCAGATCACGGTCACGACGCTGCGCAACGTGATCGGCTCGTTGACCCTGGAGCAGGCGCTGACCAGCCGCGATCACATCAACGCGCAGCTGCGCGGCGTGCTGGATGAGGCGACCGGCAAATGGGGCGTGCGGATCAACCGGGTCGAGCTGAAGTCGATCGACCCGCCGACCACGATCCAGGACAGCATGGAGAAGCAGATGCGCGCCGAGCGTGACAAGCGCGCCGCGATCCTCACCGCCGAGGGTGTGCAACGGTCCCAGATCCTCACCGCCGAGGGCCAGAAGCAGGCCGCCGTGCTCCAGGCCGAGGGCCAGAAGCAGGCGGCGATCCTGAACGCGGAGGGGGAGGCCAAGGCGATCGCCACCGTGTTCGACGCGATCCACAACGGCGATCCCGACCCGAAGCTGCTCAGCTACCAGTACCTGCAGATGCTGCCCCAGCTGGCCCAGGGGGACGCTAACAAGGTGTTCGTGATCCCGTCCGAGTACAGCGCGGCGATTAACGGGCTGACCAAAAACCTCACCTCTCGCGGAGAATCGGACGAATCTCAGTAGCCTGAGCGTTCATGCTCGAATCGCTGTCCGAGAAGCTCCAGGAGACGCTCGCCGACGTCCGTGGCCACGGCACCCTCACGGAGGCCGACGTCCGGGCCACCATGCGGGAGATCCGGCTGGCCCTGCTGGAAGCTGACGTCAACTTCCAGGTAGTCCGCTCGTTCACCAACACCGTGCGCGAGAAGGCGCTCGGCGAGGACATCATCGGGCAGCTGAACCCCGGCCAGCAGGTGGTCAAGGTCGTCTCCGACGAGCTGACCGAGCTGATGGGCGGCCAGGCCGAGGAGCTGAGCTTCTCCCCGCGCCCGCCGACCGTGATCCTGATGGCCGGCCTGCAGGGCTCCGGCAAGACGACCGCAACCGGCAAGCTCGCCCGCTACTTCAAGGAGCAGCACAACTCGAGCGTCGCCGTGGCCGCCTGCGACGTGTACCGCCCCGCAGCCGTCGAGCAGCTGATCAAGGTCGGCAATGAGGCCGGCGCCACCGTCTATGAGGCCGGCACCGACCAGGATCCCGTGAAGCTCGCCGCCTGGGCCCGCGACCGCGCGATCTCCGACGGCAAGGACGTGCTGATCGTCGATACCTCCGGGCGTCTGCACGTCGACCAGGAGCTGATGAAGGAGCTCGCCGACATCAAGAAGGCGATCGTCCCCGATCACGTCTGGCTCGTGGTCGACGCGATGACCGGCCAGGACGCTGTGCAGGTGGCCGAGCAGTTCGGTGAGACCGTCGACTTTGACGGCGTGATCATGTCCAAGCTCGATGGCGACGCCCGCGGCGGCGCCGCGCTGTCAGTCAAGGCGATCACCGGCAAGCCGATCGTGTTCGCCTCCACCGGTGAGAAGCAGGGCCAGTTCGAGCGCTTCCACCCCGACCGGATGGCCCAGCGGATCCTCGGGATGGGCGACGTGATGTCGCTGATCGAGAAGGCCGAGGCGGCCTATGACGAGGAACAGGCCGCCGAGCTCGAGCGCAAGCTGAAGAAGAACGAGTTCACTATGGAGGACTTTCTCAACCAGATGCGCCAGATCCGCCGGCTCGGCCCGCTGCAGAACCTGCTCGGGATGCTGCCGGGCGTCGGTTCCGAGCTGAAGGACCTGAAGATCGACGAGAAGCAGTTTGACCGCGTCCAGGCGATCATCTTGTCGATGACCCCGCAGGAGCGGCGGAACCCCCAGATCATCAACGGACGCCGGCGTCTGCGGATCGCGAACGGGTCGGGCACCTCGGTCCAGCAGGTCAAGGCGCTGATCTCACAGTTCGACCAGATGCGCAAGATGATGCGCAAGGTCGCCAAGGGGGAGACCCCGGACTTCTCCCAGATGATGGGCGGCGCCCAGCCCGGCGTGCCCCAGCGACGCCGTTAGCGTTCTGGCGGTGTTGGGGATCTTGAATTCCCCAACACCGAGAAAGCCCGCTGCTACCCTCCTCGCAGCTATGGCAGTCAAACTTCGACTCACCCGCGTTGGCGGGCGTAAGAACCCAATGTGGCGGGTGGTCGTCGCGGACGAGCGCGCCAAGCGCGACGGTCGCGTGATTGAAACCGTCGGGCATTACAACGCCCAAACCGAGCCGTCCACCGTCAAGCTCGACGAGGCTCGGATCCAGGACTGGCTGGCGCGCGGCGCCCAGCCCTCCCAGACGGTCAAGAAGCTCCTGAAGACTCAGGGCATCGCCGGTTGACCGAGGAAGCCTTCGGCCCCCGCGAGCTGCTGGAGTACCTCGCTGAGGGACTCGTCGACGATCCGGATCAGGTGGTCGTCAAAGAGGTCTCAGAGGACGAGCGCACGAGCGTGCTGGAGTTGTCAGTCGCCCAGGACGATTACGGCAACGTGATCGGCCGCGGCGGTCGCACCGCCAGCGCGCTGCGCACGGTCGTGAAGGCCGCGGCGGTCGCGAACGGCGGCGGTCGCGTGTTCCTGGACATCGTCGACACCTAAACATGGCCGCCGACGGTCTGCTGCACGCCGGCCGCGTAGGTGCACCGCACGGCCTGGACGGAAGCTTCCATGTCACCCAGCCCAGCCCGGCGCTGCTGAAGCAGGGCGGCGCGGTGCTGATCGACGGAGCCGAGCGCAGCATCGAGCGTCGCGCCGGCGATCACAAGCGCGTGATCCTGCGCCTGGCCGGTGTCTCCGACCGTGACGGGGCCCAGGCCCTGCGCGGCAAGGACCTTGCGGTCCCCCGCAGCGCCGCGCCTCCGCTCGGCGAGGACGAGTGGTGGGCCGAGGACCTGGAAGGCTGTGCGGTGGTCGACGGTCAGCGCCAGGTCGGTTCCGTCAGCGCGCTGCTGGGCCTGCCCTCCTGTGAGGTGCTGGAGGTCAAACGTCCGGGTGCCGGGGACCTGCTGGTCCCGCTGGTCTCAGACGCCGTGCGCGACGTCGACGTCGCGGCCAAGCGGATCGACGTGGACCTGGCGTTCCTGGGGGAGGACTAGGAGCGTGAAGATCGACACCTTCACGCTGTTCCCGGAGGCGTTTTCCTGGTTTCAGTCCCAGCGCCACGTCCAGAACGCGGTTGGGGCCGGCCTGGAGCTCGGCTACGTCAACTATCGCGACACCACGACGCTGTCAGGCAACGTCGTGGATGACACCCCGTTCGGCGGCGGCGCCGGAATGGTGTTGCGCGTTGATGTCGTGGAGTGGGCGCTGCGGGCCCGTTATGGCTCAGATCCCGCTGATCCGCCGTCTGAGCGGCGTGTGATCGCGCTGACGCCCGGCGGGCGCTTCCTTGACGACGCGCTGGTCGACGAGCTTGCGGCTGAGCCGGCGCTGACGCTGCTGTGCGGGCGTTATGAGGGCTTTGATGAACGGATTCTCGAGCACTTCTGCACTGACCGGGTCTCGATCGGCCGTTACGTGTTGGCCGGCGGTGAGCTGGCGGCGATGGTGCTGGCCGATGCGGTGATCCGGAAGCTGCCCGGATCGCTCGGGCATCATGAGTCCGCGCTTGAGGAGTCCTACAGCGCCGCCCTGGAGGGCGCGCCCGAATATCCGCATTACACCCGCCCGGCCGAGTACCGCGGCTGGAGCGTGCCGGACGTGCTGCTGTCCGGCCACCACGCCCGGATCAGCGAGTGGCGCCGCCAGGAGTCGCGCCGGCGGGGCCAAAACGACCCGCTATCCTAGGCCGCCGCCCATGAGCACAGTTATCGAGACTTTGGAGCGTGCCCAGCTCCGCCGCGTACCTTCCTTCGACGCCGGGGACCGCCTGCGCGTCCACTTCCAGGTGATCGAGGGCACCCGCCGCCGTACCCAGGTGTTTGAGGGCGTCGTGATCAAGCGTCAGGGCCACGGTGCCCGCGAGACCTTCACCGTGCGCAAGAACTCCTTCGGCGTCGGCGTGGAGCGGACGTTCCCGCTGCACTCACCGAAGATCGAGAAGATCGAGGTCGCCGCCCGCGGTGACGTGCGCCGCGCCAAGCTCTACTACCTGCGTGACCGAGTCGGTAAGGCTGCACGCGTCCGTGAGCGCCGCAGCGCGACCCCGGAGCAGCCGATCGAGCGTGAGCTGCTGAACAGCCCGGCGTTCTCCGAGCCTGAGGTGGAAGCGCCTGCGCCGGAGGCTCCCGAGGCGGACGCCGCCACGGAGGC
>JAFMRN010000410.1 GCA_017354065.1 Solirubrobacterales bacterium | reverse complement strand
GATTCTCGGGATCCTGATCAAGCTGATCATCCTGATCCCACACGCAATTGTCCTGTACGTGCTCGGCCTGGTTGTCGGCCTCGCCCACCTGGTGATCTGGGTCTGGGTGCTGTTCGGCGGCCAATACCCTGATTGGGGCTTCAGCCTGACCGCCGGTTACATCCGTTGGCTGTTCCGCGTGCAGGCGTACGTGTACGGGCTGTCAGATGCGTATCCACCGTTCAGTATGGATGCGCCAGGCGACGTGTACATCGAACGGCCACAAACGAGTAATCGCTTCTGGGCGATTCCGATCATCGGTATTTTTGTCAAGTACATCATTTTGATTCCGCACCTGATCGTGCTGTACGCGCTCAGCATTGCTGTCAGCGCGTGCCAGCTGGTGATCTGGGCATGGGTCCTCTTCGGCGGCAGGTATCCCGGTTGGGCGTTCACGCTGAACGCGGGGACGTTGCTGTGGACGACGCGAGTTTTCAGTTACGCACTGGGGCTCACCGATCGGTATCCGCCGTTCTCGTTCGTGTAAATGGGAATCCGCGCGATCTCATGCGGCCCCTGAGCGACCAGCAGGATGATCCCGACGGTCAAAAGGACGCCCGACGCGATCGAGGCGAGGGCCGATCCTGATGCGGGCGCCACGGCCTCGGTAGAACGGGTTGAGGCGCGGGCAATGGTGCCGGCACGCATACGCATCTGGTCCAGCAGCTCCGGACCCTTGCGCGTGAGATATGCCGTGGCACCTTCCCCCATGCCCCAGGCCCACAGGCAGCCGGTGACCAGACCGACGAGGATGCCGAACCAGTGGGCCGGCGACGGCAGCAGCCACACCACCAGGCCTGCTGGCACGCCCAGGAGCGGGATCACCAGCACGACGATCAACCCTTGCAGCAAGAGCCGGCCAGTTGTCGTCGGCGCGTCGCCAAACTCGAGCGGATCGTACCTGCGCCGCTCGGGTAGGGGCGCGGGTAGCAGGACCGCGAGGAGCGGGCCACCGCCGGCGCTTGCGCCGACGAGCGCCGGGAGCACTGCCAGGATCCACGACCACGCCGACTGAGCGCCAGCCAGCGCGGTGAACGCGATTGTGGACATCAGCGCGGGCACGCCGACAACTCCCAACCACGCTAGCTGACGGCCGCGTATGTCATCGCGAGCGGTTTCGGTGACGAGGGTTAGCCACAGCGACGAGCCGTCCATGCCATACACATTGGCGAAGCCGACCGTCGCCACCAGCACGAACACAGCGCCCGTCCACGGCCAGAGTTCCGCGCGTGCTCCGAACAGGCCCGGCACGACGGTCAGCAACAGCGCGCTCCAAAAGGCGACCCGGAGCTGGAGTGAGCGGCGCGGGTGCCGCGCCCAGGCGCGGATCTCCTTGCCCACGACAGCGCCGAGCGGCGCCGAGAGCGTGAGTCCGCGCATGTCCCACACGCTCGCCGGCCGGAAGCGTCGGGTGTGGCTCGCCGCGACGCCGCGCAGCCTGCGCGCAAGGAGCACCGCCCACACGGCGACCGCGGCCACCGTCAGTGCCGTGAGCCCAGCGAGCGCCCCGACG
>JAFMRN010000045.1 GCA_017354065.1 Solirubrobacterales bacterium | reverse complement strand
GGCCCCCACGCCCGTGGAGGGCGGCCCGGTCAGTGCGCGGGTGCGCGACGTCAAGCTCGGCGAGCTCGACCGGCTGCTGCCACGGGCCGACATCGCGGTCGCTCTGGCCGCCCCGGAGGCGCCGGAGGGCGCGCTGTTCGGCGACGCCTCCGAATGGATGTTCGCCGTCTGCGCCCCGGGTGGCGATGTGCTTACCGGTCGCTGCGCGGGTGCGGAGGAGGTCGTCGACGCCTTGGGCACACGGCCGGTGGTGGCACACGAAGCCAAGAACCTCGGCAAGGTGCCCCAGCTCGCGCACGACACCGAGGTCGCCGCCTACCTGCTGGAACCGGCGCGGCGGGCCTACCCGTTCCGCGAGCTGGTCGAGGAGCGCGGCTTCTCCACAGACCTTGTGGGGGTGGCCGGTGATGCGCTGCTGATGCACCAGCTCGCGCAATGGCAGCGTGAGGAGATCCGTGGTCGCGGGCTGGTCGAGCTGCTGGAGACCATCGAGCTGCCGCTGATCCACATCCTCCGCGCGATGGAGCTGGTCGGGCTGAAGCTTGACGTGACCCGGCTGGGGGCGATCTCCGAGCGTGTCCGCGCGGAGGCCGGTCAGCTGGAGTCCGAGATCTTCGAGCTGGCGGGGGAGGAGTTCACTTTGGGCTCGCCCCAGCAGCTCGGGGCGGTGCTGTTTGAGAAGCTCGGGCTGTCGCGCAAGCGGCGGGGCAAAACCGGCTACTCGACGGACGCGCGGGTTCTGCAGGCGATCCGCGGCGAGCATCCGATCATCGCCAAAATCGAGCGCTGGCGCGAGCTGACCAAGCTGGCCCAGACCTATTTGGACGCGCTGCCGCTCGAGATCTCGCCGGCGGACGGCCGCATCCACACGACCCTGAACCAGACCGCCGCGGCGACCGGGCGGCTGTCCTCGAACAACCCGAACCTGCAGAACATCCCCGTCCGCACGGAGCTCGGGCGCGAGATCCGGGCCTGTTTCGTGCCCGAGGAGGGGAACGTCCTGGTCTCGGCGGACTACTCCCAGGTGGAGCTGCGGCTGCTGGCCCACATCGCGGGGGAGGACGTGCTGAAGGACATCTTCCGCGCCGGGGATGACGTGCACAGCGCCACCGCGATGCGCGTGTTCGGCGTGACCGAGGACGGGATCGACCCGGGCATGCGCTCCAAGGCGAAGATGATCAACTATGGGATCGTCTACGGGCTGTCCGCCTACGGCATGGCCGACCGGCTCGACATACCGCAGGAGGAGGCCGACGACTTCATCAAGCGCTATCTGGCCGGCTTCCCGGCCGTCGGGCGCTTCATCGAGGAGACGATCGCTTCGGGCACGGATCTGGGTTACGTGTCGACGCTTTTGGGGCGCCGGCGCCAGGTGCCGGAGCTGCGCGCCCGCCGCTGGGAGCTGCGCAAACAGGGTGAGCGCTTCGCCGTCAACATGGTGATCCAGGGCACCGCCGCGGACATCATGAAGATCGCGATGGTGCGGGCCGACAAGGCTTTGGCTGCATCCGGGCTGCGGTCGCGGATGGTCCTCCAGATTCACGACGAGCTGTTGTTCGAAGGCCCGGCCGATGAGGCCGACGCCGTCCGGGATCTGGCGGTCGAGGCGATGACCGGCGCGTTTGAGATGGACCCGCCGCTGGCGGTCGAGGCCGGGATCGGCACGGACTGGCTGAACGCCAAGTAGAAACCTTGGCGTTCTCACACCGTTCTTAGGTGCGACGGTCCGGGGCAATAGTCGAAGGGGGATGTGATGAGACGGTTCTGTTGTGCGTTGCTGGCGGCGGCGCTGTTGGGCGCCGTTCTGGTCGGCGCGCTGCGAGCTGCGCCGGCGCGCGCACAGGCGAGCAAGAGCGGTGGGCAGATCGCGTATCTCAGCGACGGTGAAGAGGTCGATTCCGGGCCCGACGGGCTCAGCTACGCGATAGACACGCTCAGCGGTCCGCTGCTGAGAACGCGTGGGACGCTCGTCTCGTGCACCGTCAAGGGACAGGAGCACAGCGCCACATACACCCAGGGGACGGTGTGTCCGACGAATGGGCCCGCGTTCTCATCAGACGGCAAAACGTTGCTGTTCGGCGGCTTCTACGGGCCAAACGCGGCCGTGGGCATCTTCAAGATGGCCATGCCCAGCGGCAAACCGACGCGGATCCCGATCCGCGGCCTGGTCGGAATGGGAGATGCCCAATTCCTACCGGGCAACAAGCAGATTGTCTTCTCGGGCCAGGTGGGCACGTTTTCCAACGTGCGGCTCTACACGGTGTCTGTGAACGGCGGTGTTCCCAAGGTGCTGGTCAACAGCGGAGGCCAGGATCCGGTCGTTTGTCACAACGGCACCATCCTGTACAACCACAACCTTGGTCTGTACAGGCTGGCCAGAGGCAAGCGCGGGGACGGCAAGCCGATCATCCGCTTCGACCCGGAGGTGCAGGCGACTGCCTGCAGTCCCAACGGCCGGCTGCTCGCGTTTGATCGGGCCGACCTGTACAGCGCGGACACGGGCAAGCACGTCAGCGGTCATCGGTTTGCCACCGGCGAGCCGCTGTGGGGAACGGACGCCTTCTCACCATCGGGCACCGAGCTTGCCGTCGCGGACCAGATGGAATGCAGCGCCGCGCTGTGTGGCAGATACGCACCGCAGGGCCAGTGGAAAGACGAGTGGTCCACTGTGTGCGACATCCGCTACCTGGAGATCGTCAACCTCCAGGGCCAGGTGATCCGCCGCCAAGTGATCCAATGGCCCGGCTCCTGCGTGCAACAGGCATCCAACCCCAATAGGCCTGACTGGTACTACGAGGGGCACTGGCGGCGCACGAACGAGTTCCCGCGGGTGGCTTGGCAGCCCTAAGCGCTCAGGTATTCGCGAGCCAGGCCAGCAGCGCTTCACGGGAGAAGCGCCACTCTTGGCCGAGCAGCCGCCCTGGGAGTTGACCCGCGACGGCTGCTTGTTGCAGGTCTGATGGGTCGATTCTGAGCAGCGCCGCGGCCTCTTCGAGGGTGAGGATCTCGGGTGGCGTCTCCTGAAGTGCTGCGCGGCCGACCACGAGATGCTCGCGTACCGCCTGCTCGACCAGGTGGCGCTTGCTTCTGCCTTGTGTGGTCGCGGCCTGGTCGAGCCGCTGGGCTGTTTCTGCCGGAAGGCGCACGTAAAGGGGGACCTGTTCGCTCATCGCGATATCAGATGATAGCGTGTGCTATATGAACCTATTGGAGCCGGTCTGGGATGCGGAGGTTGATGCGGGCGACGGCGCCCTGTTACGGGCGGTCCGGTTGGGGCGGCACGCGGGTGCTCAGCAGCTTGCGGCCAACCTGTATGAGCTGGAGCCCGGCGCTGTTGTGTCGCCGCTGCACTTCCACCATCGCAATGAGGAGCTGTTGTTCGTTCTGGCCGGGCGTCCGACGCTGCGGTGTTCGTCCGATGCTGATCTGCGCGACCAACTATCTGCCCGAGGTCGCTGAGCAGGAGGAGACCGGGATGCTGGCGGTGATCACCGATGACGGTCTGCGCGTTGTGCCACGGACGCCGCTCGTGGATGCGGCGTAGGGCGCTATACGAACTCTGGCGGTGCGATGTTCAGGTAGTGGTTGAAGGACCACTTCGTGAACGCTCTGGTTCCGGTCACGCCGAGCGTGGGGCCCAGCAGCCGCGGCGGCACGCGGGGAACGAGGTTCTGGACGCGCAGCATCCACTCGAACTTCCACTTGTGCTGGGCGGAGAAGGATCCATATCGGGCCAGTGCGGCCGCTTTTGATTGGCGGCCGTCCAGCACCTGGCGGATCTCACGGCCGGCGGCAAGCCCGAAGTACAGCGCGGTGCGGATTCCCTCCGCGGTCAGGGGCAGGCAGTGTCCGGCGGAATCGCCGACGAAGAAGATGCCGTCCTCAGTCGCCTCGCGGATCCGGTGGGGGATCCAGTTGCCCTGGTAGCGGACCGTGTCGCGCTGGAGGTCCTGGGCCAGCTTCACCGTCGGCTCCTTCACGTGGTCGCGCGGGATGAAGGAGCCCACGCCGACGCGGACCTCGTTGTCGGCCGGGAAGGACCAGCCATAACCGGCGGGGATCACCGCGCGGTCAATCCAAATCTCAAGCTCGTCCCCCGAACCCTCGGGGTGCACTTCCAGCCCACGGCTCAGGTACGCGTCCGGGGGCTGGATCGGCTCGCCGTTGCTGAGAACGCGGCGCCAGCCCAGCGCGTCGATGACGATCGGGGCGCGGATTGAACCGCGGTCGGTCAGGACCTCGCCGTTGGCGCGCTCCTCGACCTTGGCGGTCTCGAACGTGAAGTCGCCTTGCGTCGCCAGCAGCCCGCAGAGGGTGCGGTAGTCGAAGGTCGAGAACGTCCAGGGCAGGTCGAAGCGGACGGTCTTGTACGGGGTGTGGGCGACCAGCTGGGGGAAGGTCTGCTGGTGCGCGCCCATCAGCTCCAGCGCCTCAAGCCACCCGGTCGGGATGCCACAGGCGCTGGTCTGGCGCTCGCCGATCTCATAACGGTCGATCATCAAGACGCGCTTGCCGGCGCCGCGCAGTTCACGCGCGAGGGCCAGGCCGGCGAAGCTCGCTCCGCAGATCAGGACATCGGCGTCCGCGTTGAGCGGCGTACGTTCGCTACCGCGCTTGGTCGCTCTTACTGGCACGGCGGGCGATGGTAGACGGCTGCTGCCCGGCGGGACACCCGCGTGGCTACCATGGAACGACCAATGTCAACTGTTATTGCCCCCAACCCAACCGAACTGCCTGAAGCCAAGGTCGTTGAAGGTTCAGACGGCCTGCTGCTGGAGATCGACGGTCGCATCGTCCCCAACTATGACGCGACGATCCGTCCGTTCTCGGAAGGTGATGTCGTAACCGGCAACGTCGTTCAAATCGATCAGGACGAGGTCCTGGTCGACATCGGCTACAAGTCCGAGGGCGTCATCCCAGCTTCTGAGCTGTCGATCCGCAAGTCCGTCGATCCGTCTGAGGAAGTTGAGCTCGGTGAAGAGGTCGACGCTCTGGTCCTCACCAAGGAAGACCAGGACGGCCGCCTGATCCTCTCGAAGAAGCGCGCGCGCTTTGAGAAGGCATGGCGCCGGATCGAGGCAGCCGCGCAGTCCGGTGAGCCGGTTGAAGGCTCCGTGATCGAGGTGGTCAAGGGCGGCCTGATCATCGACCTCGGCGTGCGTGGCTTCCTGCCCGCGTCTCTGGTCGACATCCGCCGCGTCCCGAACCTCGACGAGTACATGGGTACGCAGATCGAGTGCAAGGTCATAGAGCTCAACCGGAACCGCAACAACGTCGTGCTCTCACGCCGCGCGGTCCTGGAGGAGCAGCGCAAGGAGGACCGTGAACGGATCCTCGACCGCCTGCAGCCAGGTCAGGTCGTGGAAGGCGTCATCTCCAACATCGTCGACTTCGGCGCGTTCGTCGACCTCGACGGGATTGACGGCCTGATCCACATCTCCGAGCTGTCCTGGTCACACGTGAACCACCCGAGCGAGATCCTCAACATCGGGGACACGGTGTCGGTCAAGGTGCTGGACATCGACCGCAACCGCCAGCGCATCTCCCTGGGCCTGAAGCAGACCCAGGAGGACCCGTGGCAGCGTGTGATCGACACCTACAACATCGGTGATGAGCTTGAGGGCAACGTCACCAAGGTGGTCACCTTCGGTTCGTTCGTGGAGATCCTCGACGGTGTTGAGGGCCTGGTGCACATCTCCGAGCTGGCTCAGCACCACGTTGAGAACCCGCGCGAGATCATCCAGCCCGGCGATCCGGTGCGCGTGAAGATCCTCGAGATCGACTCCGAGCGCCGTCGCCTGTCACTGTCGATCAAGCGTGTTGAGGGCCAGGTCCTGCCGGTCCGGCCGATCGTGCCTCCGGGTGCCGACGAGCAGGTCGAGGACGGCGAGGAGGCTCCCGCTGATGCACCCCCGTCGGCTGAGGCCGATGCGCCGCTGACCGACGCCGGTGAGCCGGCGGGCGAGCCTGAGACCTTTGCTGATGCGCCAGTGGCAGAGAGCCACGATGGATCCGGCGCCGAGGACGGCCAAGGCTGAACGTTCGGGCATGATCCCGTTCGTTGGTCTGACGGGCGGGATCGGCTCCGGCAAGTCCACGGCCTTGGCAGCGCTCGCGCGCCTGGGGGCGGCGACGCTGTCCACTGACGCTGTGGTGCATGAGCTGTATGGGTCAGCGGCGGTGCGGGACGCGGTCGTCCAGCGTTTCGGTGCGGAGCTGGCCCCGGACGGGGTTGTCGATCGCCGGGCCCTGGCTGACCGTGTGTTCGCGGACCCGGAGGACAGAGCCTGGCTGGAGCGGCTGCTGTGGCCGTTGGTCGGGGAGCGGATCGCCAGTTGGCGCCAAGAGCTGGCGGTGGGAGCGACACAGCCGCGCGCTGCCGTGGTTGAGGTGCCGCTGCTGTTCGAAGCCGGGATGGAGAACGGCTTTGACGCGACGCTCACTATCGTTGCCGATGAGGCTCTGCGCGCCGGGCGGGCTGCCGATCGCGGTCATGCGGCGGTCGACGAACGCGCCGCGCGGCAGCTCAGCCAGGAGGAAAAGGCCGCACGGTCCACGTATGTGGTTGTAAATGACGGCTCGGAGCAACAGCTACTTTCCAAGCTGTCGGACGTTCTTGACATCCTCAGCTAATGACGCGCCTTGCAACACCCACACGCCCCGGGGGAGTCTTGCCCGATGCCGCCGAGGCACGGGCCGCTCAGTCACGGCGCGAGCAGGCCGCACTGGGTGAGCTGCGGCGCGCGCGGGTGAATCAGACGCGGGCAAACCGTGGGCGTCGCGGCGGGGGCGGCGCCGCCAAATACGGCGCGCTGCTGGTTGCCGGCATCGTGCTGGTGATCGTGCTGATCAGCGTGCTGTCCCCGGTCGTCAAGAAGGCATGGCGGGACATCTCCCTGCCGCTGCACTACAGCACGGTGATCCGTGACCAGGCCCACCAGAAGGGCCTGGATCCCGCCCTGGTCGCCGGCGTGATCAACGCCGAGACGGGCTTTGATGCGCGGACCTCAGCTGCCGGGGCGGAGGGGCTGATGCAGATCGAGCCACGTACCGCGCAGTTGCTGGCACGTCAGTCCGGCGCCACCAACTTCCGCGTCCAGGACCTCGGTACGCCGGCGGTCAACATCGCGTACGGCTGCTACTACCTGAAGCACCTCCTGCATGACTTTGGTGGCGACGCCACCGCGGCGCTTGCGGCATACAACGGCGGTGAGACGAACGTCAGCAGCTGGGTTGCGGCCGCCCACCGGGCCGGCCATTCATTCGCTGTGGCCGACATCCCGTTCCCGGCGACGCGCGCCTACGTGCAGAAGGTCCTGCACTACCAAAGCGAGTACCGCAGCAAGTACGCCTCCCAGCTGGGCTACTCCTAACCGGTGTCCGGCGGCGGCAGCCATTTGCGCGCCAGCCCCTCTACGGCGATTCCATAATCGAGTCGATCTCCGGCAGAAAGCGGCCGGCAGCTGTTCGGGCCCAGCGTCAGACCCGCTTTGCGGTTTCGCGTCCGCAGTGAGGGTCCGACGGTGCGGACGGGGGGCCCGCAGGCGGGGATCTCCCAGCCGTATGGGTTGTAAAAGCGCGGCAGCCCGAACTTGTCGACTTTGACGTCGTAACCGCCTTCATGCACAAGCTTGTGGTGGTGCGTGCACAGCTGGATCAGGTTGCCCAAGTCAGTGGTTCCGCCGCGCGCCCAGTGCTTGATGTGGTGGGCATGCAGGAACTTCGTGTTTGTGCAGCTCGGAAAGCGGCATCCGCCGTCACGGCTGCGCAGTGCCCGGCGCAGTGCGCGTGAGACCACGCGGGTCCTGCGCCCCGACGACAGCGGGGTTCCGTCCTGTTCGACGATCGGAACCATGGCCGCGTCACAGCTGAGCCGGCGTGCGCTCTCAGGGGCCACCGTCGGGCCGTGCTCGAGCTCACAGCGGTCGCGCACCCGGTCGCTGCGCATGCTCTCGGCGTCGACATGGAGCACGAGCTCACAGTCGCGCGCTTCGCCGGAGGCCATTGTGACCAGCGCTTCGGCCCGTTTCGCGGACGGGGAGGCCTCGCTGTCTGGGACCTCGGTCGTCTCCAGGGCAGCCAGGAAGGCCGCGCCGGCTTCCGGTGAGAGCCGGCCCTCTATCTGCAGCATCCCTTGGTCATCCCAGTGGCAGTCCAGGCGCTGGCGCTGCTCCAGCGCTTGGGCGTGTTCCCTGGTCGCCGAGATCACCCCGGCATAGCCACGCACGAGCTTCTCGATCTGGGCGCCAGTGGCGTGCCGGGCCAGGTTGACCAGGTCCTGCTCCGTCTCCGGATTCGCGACACGCGTTATCGCCCTGACCTTGGAGTAGCTCAGCTCGCCGCGTGCAAAGGTCTCCTGGACCAGGGGAAGGGCCTGTAGTGCCCGGGCGGTGCGGACATGCTCACGACTGGCGCGGGCTCCGATTCCCAGGCGCCAGGACAGCCAGTGAGCGCAGGATTTGACGCCCCATTCCGCCCAGCCACCGCGCGCGTCGTACTCGGCCACCAGCGTCAGCCAGCGACAGGTTGCGGCGTTCAGATGGGCCGCCAGCTCGCAGATCTGGGTCTCAAGCTCCGGTAGCGGGGTCGGGATGCCGGCCGAACACATGTTCGTATAGTGGCACCCTCTCCGGACGGAACCGGCTTTCCGCAGACCCTCAAGTACAACTTGACGGTGGCTCCGCGGAACCGCTTTAGTGCAGGTCGGTGATCACCAAGCGGAGACCGACGTCCAAGCTTGGCAAGGCGCGCAGGTGGCCGTGGCGCTGATCCCAGACCCCGGTCTCCAAGTCGTGATTGAGCTGTGCCACCGCTGCCGCTTCCTTAGCGTCATCCATGCGCGCGAAGCCGCTGGTGGCCGCGCGTGGAGCGGGATCCAGAACAGCCTCAGGGCGGCTCCAGAAGGACAAGAGAAATCCATCCCGGCAGTCGGCCGGAACGGGCATGGTGACCGCCTCAGTTGGCGCTTTCAGTTCATCGACCAGCCGGTCCATCGACGGAAACTCCGTCCGGTCCCGGTCGGCAACTTCCGGAATGTAGTCGCGAAACAGCCACATTGAGGCCTCGACCTCTACGTCGATTGTCAGCAGGACGATGCGCTTGCGCGCCACGCGGCGCAGCTCGCTGAGCCCGGCGCTCAGATCGGTCCAATGGTGCATCGTGAGCACCCCCAACGCGGCGTCCACAGAGTCGTCGACCAGCGGCAGACTCTCCGCCACCCCGAGCACCGCGGGTGGCAAACCTGGGTCCCGCTGGAGTGCCATCTCCGTGGACGGTTCGATCGGCACCACCGGACGATCGGTCGGCTCATAAGAACCCGTGCCGGCACCAACGTTTACAACGGTCCGAGCGCCATCCAAGGCACGATGCACGGCGGCTGCGATCCGTGGGTCCGACCGCCGGTAGGCGGAGTAGCCGTGGCCGATCCTGTCGTAACGCAAATCCGCCTTTTAGCCGGCCAGGCCCTGAACGTGGCCGCCGGGCTTCAGGGCCGGATACGCGGGGGCGGCGCCGACGTTGAAGACGCGGCCGCCGCCGCTGATCAGCCAGTAGCCCTTGTTGGCCGGGGCGGGGACCAGGCCGACGATGTTGTTGGCGCCGTGGGCGGCAGGGTTGCCGAAGGTGTTGGTGTGGGCGGAGCCGTACACGTGGCCGGTGCTGGTGTAGATCCAGTAGCCGTGGGCTGAGGCGGTGATGCCGCGGACGGCGCCGGAGATGTGGAACCTGCGGCGACCGCGGACGGAGCCGTAGCCGATCACGGTGCCCCAGCGGGTTGCGATCCAGTAGCCCTTGCCGTCGGCGCTGGTGGCCATGCCGACCACGTCATTGATGCGCATGTGTGACAGCACCGGCGAGCCGAACGAGGTCGAGCCCTTGGACGGGTAGATGTTTCCGAGCGAGCTGTAGAGCCAGTAGCCGCCGTGCTTGGTGGGCGCCATGCCGATAATCGAGTGGCTCGGGTGGATCTGGGGGTGTGTCGGGGCGCCGCCGAAGGCCAGCACGGTGCCGTGCTGGCCGGCCAGCCAGTAGCCCTTGTCACCGGGGGAGGCCGCCATCCCCTTGACGTCGTGGGCGGCGTTGCCGGACAGGGCGCCGTAGTTGGGCTGGTAGACGCTGTTGAACACGTGGCCGGCCAGGTTGAACGCCCAATAACCCTGGACTGAGCGGGCGATCACCGCGGTCGGCGGGGAGGTCGACTGGACGCCGGTGCCCAATGAGTTCGCGGCGGTCTCGACCACGCGCAGCGTGTGGCCGGTATCGCTGGCTGGCACGGTTATGTTGGGGCCGGTGGCGCCGGGCACCGCGGTGCAGTTGGCGCCGGTCTTGTCACACAGCTGCCACTGGTAGCCATAGGAGCTGGGCGACTGGGACCACTGGGCGTGCTGGTCGCTGAGAATCTGGCCCGCTGCGGGGGTGCCGGAGACCGTCGGCGCGACCGAAGCTACCGGCGGGCCGGTGATCGGCGGTCCGCCGCCGCCGTAAGCCGCCGTCGGCGCGTCAACGTAGTCCTTGTCGATGTTCAGCGTCGTGCCGCCGTAGCTGACGTTGCTGCCGCCCGCGTACTGGTGGACACGCTGGTGGTTGGCCCAGTCGGTGCCCGGGACCGTCGAATCGGCGGTGTTGGCGGTGTTGTTCCAACTGGCGGTCCAGATCACGTCGGGCGCGGTGAACCCGGCCGTGCCGTACTGGGAGACCATGTCCGCGACGCCCGAGCTGTCGCTGGCATAGACGCCCGAGCGGTAGCCGGCAGCGTGCAGGGTCTGCGTCCACGCGTTCAGGAACGCCAGCACCGGGCCGGTGTTGGAGGAGACGCGCTTGTAGGCCTCCATGTCGTCGTAGATCGGGTTGCCCGCCCCGAGCCCGAGCGCCTGGGCGTGGGCGACCGCGTCCTGGGCGGCCTGGGTGCCCTGGGCCGCAGCGCCACTGGCGTTCATCGCCTGGCAGCCACAGGAGTTGGACGGCGCCTGGAGGCCGACGTAGATCGGCAGCAGATGCCAGTCCGCCGCGCTCTGGCTGGAGACCCAGGAGGCGTTCAGGTTGGGCTGGGCGCAGGCCGAGTTGGCGCCGCCGATATAGACGCCCAGTGCGTGGTAGGGGGAACCGGACCAGCTTGCGAGCTGGGCGGTGCTGGGTGCTGAGCAGGCGTCGAACCCCTGGCCGGTATAGACCTGTCCCGGGGGTGCCGTCTGGTGGCTGGTGGCCGCGGCGGTACGCGCGGCGCGGCGCACACCGGCCGAAGGGGCGGACGGTTTGGGCGGGGCAAGAGCGTTCAAGGAGCGGACGCCCAGCGCGCTGCGGATCACGGTGGGGTCGTGCTGCCAGGTGGCGCTGATGATCTGTCCACCGCGCCGGAGCTCTGCCGCGGAGCCGCCGCCCGGCACGTCACTGGCGCCGGACGCCGGCTGGATCAGGATCGACTCGGTCCGGCCGATCGCCGGGCGAGTCGGGCAGTTCTGGCCCGCGGACGGGCTGCCGAGGTAGACCGCGTGGCGGTCAAAGCGCACACATGTGCGCGCCGAGCTGTAGACCGGCCAGGAGGCGGGAACGCGGACGCTGACGCCGCGGTAGCGGACCAGCTTGGTGGCGGCCTGGGCAGAGGCCACAACCGGCGTCGTGG
>JAFMRN010000209.1 GCA_017354065.1 Solirubrobacterales bacterium | reverse complement strand
CCGCGGGCGGCGCGCCGGCGGCTTCGGCCAGCGCGCGGTCGACGGGATCCTGTGCGGAGGCGCCGCCATGGGCGGCCACCGCAACATCGAGCACCCGGCCTCGGTCCCCGTCCACCTGCTCAATCAACAACCGGTTCTCGGTCAGCGTTCCGGTCTTGTCCGCCAGCAGCACCGTGATCGCGCCGACCGACTCGGCAGCACGCAGGCGGGTCAAGAGCACGCCCTGCCCCGCCAGGCGCAGCCCGCCGAGCGCGACCAGAGCGGTCACCAGGATCGGCAGCTCCTCCGGGATCGTGGCGAACGCCAGCGTCAGCCCGTCGAGCAGCATCACCCGCGGGGGCTGACCGCGCAGCAGACCGAGCACCGGCACCAGCACGCAAGCCGCCAGCGCGACGATCAGCGCCGCGCGGGCCAGTTCCGCCATAGCGCGTTGCAGCGGGGTCGGCGGTTCCTTGGCCTCGGCCACCAGCTTGCCGAGGCGCCCGATCTCGGTGTCCTCTCCCAGCGCGACGACGACCCCCTCACCGGCGCCGGCAACCACCACGGTGCCCGCGTGCAGCAGTGAGCTGCGCTCGGATAGTGGCGTGTCGGCGGACACCGGCACCGGGCTCTTCGCGGCGCTCCCGGACTCGCCGGTCAACCTGGACTCGTCGCTTGCCAGACCGTCAGCTTCCGTCACGCGCAGGTCCGCAGCGACCAGCGTCCCGGCCTCGACCACCAGCACGTCGCCGATCACCAGCTCAGCGGCTGGCACAGCCAGCTCCCGCCCGTCACGGCGGACCAGCGCGCGCGGCGCGCTCAGCTCACCCAGCGCGCGCAGCGCCCGCTTGGCACGGGCCTCTGAGATCGCCTCAACCGCGCCGATCACGAAGATCACGGCGGCGATTGCGATCGCGTCGCGCAGCTCACCGAAGATCGCTGACAGCACGGCCACGGCCACCAGCAACAGCATCAGCGGCTCGGTCAGCGACTCGAGGATCTCCTCGAGCACGGTGGCCGTTGCGCCGCCGTCCTGGCGGGGCGCGGGTACGTGACGGCGCGCCGCCTCGGCGCTGGTCAACCCGCCGGGCGAACTGTGGAGCTGCTCAAACACCGCGGCGACGGGCGTTGCCTGCACCATGTAACGCACAGTACATCCTGTGGCGAACAGACAGCGCGCGTCTGCGATCATCGGAGCAGTGGAATCTGACTGGCTGTTGATCACTGTCAGCACCCCGCCCGGGGGAACCTCGACGCTCCGGGTCTACGCTTGGCGCAATCTCCGCAGCCTCGGAGCCCACTACCTACAGCAGTCGGTCTGCCTGCTGCCCGCGACGCCGAAGACCACACGCGCGGCCACGCGGCTGGTGACCCGCGTGCGAGCCGAGGGCGGCCAGGCCGAGATGCTGCGGATCCAGCTGCCGGACGCCAAGCAGGAGGCCGCGATCATCGACGCGATCCAGCGGGAGCGCAGCGATGAGTACCGCGAGCTCGTCGAGAGCACGCAGCAGTTCTGTGAGGAGCTGGAGTCCGAACGCAGCCGTGGCCGCGCGATGTACACGGAGCTCGAGGAGTCCGACGCGGACCTCAGCCGACATCAGAAGTGGTTATCTGCTATACGCGCGCGTGACTACTTCAGCGCTCCTGGGGGCAAAGAGGCGAGTGATGCCGTGGCCGGCTGTGAGGCGGCGCTGGCCGAGTTTGAGTCAGACGCCCTGTCAGCGGAGCTTGACCACTCAGAGCCGGGCCGGCCGACGCTGCGCTCGGTCGGAAGCGACTAATTCCCGTACGGCGGCAGGTTCACGCCGAGCGCCAGCAACAGCGCCATGGCCGCAAACCCGATGCCCGTCAGCAGGTCGGTGTTGATCTTGGAGAACCAGCTGACGCTGCTGGCGGCCATCCGGCCGAGCTGGTGGCCGACGACCGACATCAGGAACGTGATCACGACGAACAACGCGGGCGCGAGCCACTCGGAGTAGTGGTGCAGGCCGAGCGCCGCGCCGGCGGCGACGTTGTCGATGCTCAGCGGCAGCGGCAACCCGAACCGCGCCCACTTCAGGTCGGGGTCCGCGCGCTCCGGAGAGATCACCGCGCGGATGATCAGGAACGCCCCGTACACCGCCAGGCCGATGGTCGCGATCGTGTCGGAGGTGTTGGATATCTGGTTGGAGACAAAGTCGCCTATCAGGATCCCGACCACGGGGGCCAAGCCGTCCCACAGGCCAAAGATCACAGAGGTCTTCAGTGACTGGGCGAACGTCGGCTTCAGACCGCCGAGCACCAGCGCGCTGCGGAAGTTGTCCCAGCTGAGCGTGAACCCCAGGCCAATCAATCCCCACATGTCACACCGTTATATCCCAGGCAAGTCACTGCAGGAGGCATTACGCGGGAACTGACACATACGCTGTAGCCGGAATGAAACTCGCGTTGTGTTAAACAGGGCGATCTGCCACAGCCCTTGGGGCCATGGCAGATCGCAGCCGAGAGCTTCTCTTCTCGCCGCTCTACTCGGGCAGCGCGAAGACGAAGATCGCGGCACCCTGACGGGCACCGAACATCTTGGGCAGGAAGCCCTCAACCCATCCGCCCCAGCCGGTCGGCACGGCGATGTACTGTCGGCCGTCGACCGAGTAGGTCACCGGGTTGTTGTGGTGGCCGCTACCGCACTGGAAGCGCCACAGCAGCTCCCCGGTCTTGGCGTTCCAGGCGTTGAACATGCCGCCCGGCTCGCCGGCGAACACGAGGTTGCCCTTGGTCGTCAGTACCGAACCGCACATCGGGTGGATGTGCTTGTGACGCCAGACTTCCTTGCCCGTGCTCGGGTCAAACGCGCTGAGGTGACCCCAGATGTCCTCGGTGTCGACAGCCACTCCGGCGCCCCAGTACGGGATGCCTTCCTTGAACTCGCGGCGACGGCGCGTCGCGGTCGCGCCGACGTCGGCGCAGGGCACGTAGCAGTACCCGGTGTTCGGGTTGTAGGCGGCGTGCGTCCATTCCTTCGCTCCGGCCGGTCCGGGCCAGAAGTGGACGGGATCGCCCTCCTTCTCCGGGTAGACCTTGGCCGTCACCTTGCCGTTGGCGTCGATCTCACCCCAGGTGATGCGGTCGACGAACGGCACCACGCGAACCAGGCTGAGGTCCGTGCGGTCGAGCACAAAGAAGTACCCGTTCTTGTCGAAGTGGGCGAGCAGCTTGCGCCCGTCCTGCTCGAACAGGATGTTCTCCATGGTCGAGTCGTAGTCCCACACATCGTGCGGGGTGTACTGGTAGTGGTTCTTGATCTGGCCGGTGTCAGGGTCGACCGCCACAACCGAGTCGGTGTAGAGGTTGTCGCCCTCACGGACCTCGCCATCGAAGTCCGGACACGGGTTACCTGTGTTGAAGTACAACAGGTTCAGATCCGGGTCGAACGTCGCCGTCGTCCAGCAGTTGGCACCGCCGCGCTGCCAGGCCGGGCTGTCCGCCGGCCAGGTCTCATGGCCGGGCTCGCCGGGCGCGGGGATCATGTAGGTGCGCCAGACACGCTCGCCGGTCGAGATCTTGAACGCGTCCGCATGCCCGCGGACACCGAACTCGCCGCCGGAGCTGCCGGTGATCACCATGTCCTTGACGATCAGCGGGGCGACGCTCATGCTCTCGCCGGCGCGTACGTCACCGACGGTGATGTCGTATACGACCTTGCCCGTCGTCGCGTCGAGCGCGATCAGGTGGGCGTTCTGGGTCGTGTAGAACACCTTGCCGTCAGCCACGGCGGCGCCGCGGTTGACGTTCGCGCAACACAACCGCACGTCAAACGGGATCGCGTGCTTGTAGCGCCACAGCTCCTCACCGGTCTTGGCGTCTATGGCCCAGATCAGGCCATCCCAGCCGGTGCAGTACATGACCCCGTCCACGACGATCGGGCAGCCCTCCAGGGCGTAGGTCGTGCCGTTGGCGTGCATGCCCTCGCCGCCGCACTGGAACACCCACGCGGGCGTCAGCTTGGAGACGTTGGAGTCGTTGACCTGGTCCAGCTCGCTGTAGCGGTTGCCGTCATAAGCGCCGTAGTAGGTCAGCCAGTTCTGCGGCTCGGTCTCACGCGCTTTGAGGATGCGCTCGTAGTTGACATTCTTCGCGACGTCAGGCGCCTTCCCGGGTACCTCGGAAAGGTTCGTCATGTCAATTGCGGCGCCCGCGTCTACGTACTCTTCTATCGCCATTCTCTTCCTCTCTCTCGCTCTTACGCGCTACGGACGCGGTTGCGGTGGCCGGTCCAGCTTGGCTGAATCCGGTACGTCGCCACCGACGACAATCGCGCCGGTCAGACCGCCACCGGCGTCGTTGCCGGCGATCGAGCCGTACCAGTAGTAGCCCGGTCCGTCGAGCTGAAGCGTGGCCGTCCCCCGCGAGTGGTTGACGAGCCACAGGAACTGAGTGTCACCATTGCTCGGCATCACCGCGCAGTGGGTGTTCTTGTCGTCGTTGAAGAACTCCAGCTCCAGCGTCCCGCCGTGCGGGACCATCAACACGGCAGGCTCGTAAACGAGCTCGTCCTCAGGGATCCGGATAGTTGCATGCAACTTGCCGTCGGGTCCCGCTTCCGCGTGGCCGGCTTTCCCGTTTGCGAGGAGCCTCCCGATCGTCGCACCGTTTTGCTTGTCCAGCCCTTCGAGCTGACCAAGCACTCCTGCCTCTGGCACTCTCTCCTCCTACGTTGTAGGTGTTATTTGGGCCACCTGACGAGGTCAACGCGCTGCGTCAGGCACACCGGTCGCGGCGGTGTGGAGCTTTTGCGTCTCGCCCGCCAAACCACGATCCAGACTCCCACCGGGGGGGTTGCGTGGACG
>JAFMRN010000044.1 GCA_017354065.1 Solirubrobacterales bacterium | reverse complement strand
CCCCGCCGCGTCATCCAGCGTCTGGCCGAGCAGCTCCGGCGCTCCGCTGTGCGCCCGCACATCGGCCAGCAGCGTGTGACCGCCGGAGGCGATCAGGCACAGGAACGGCGGCTCCAGCCGCGCCGGCGCCAGGAATGACGCGGCCAGGTGCCCCTGCAGGTGGTCGACCCCGCTGAATGGCAGCTCACGCGCGGCCGCCAGCGCCTTGGCCGCGCTGAAGCCGACCAGCAGCGCGGCGACCAGCCCGGGACCGCGGGTCGCGGCCACGGTGTCTATCTGCTCGAGCCCGACACCGGCCTCGGCCAGCGCGGAGTCGATCACCGGCGCCAGCAGCTCCAGGTGGTGGCGTGAGGCGACCTCGGGAACGACCCCGCCAAAGCGGTCATGGACGTGCTGGGAGGAGATCACGTTCGAGCGGATCTCGGCATCGGCGCTGACGACCGCCGCGCAAGTGTCGTCACAGCTGGTCTCGATCGCCAGCGTCAGCTGCGCGCTCACGCCGCCTCCCAGGGCGTGCCGATCGCGCGCCACATGATCAGCGCGTCCTCACCGGTGTCGGCGTAGTAGCGCGGGCGCATCCCGACGCTGCGGAAGCCATATGCCTCATACAACGCGATCGCCGGCGCGTTGGAGACGCGCACCTCAAGCGTGATGTTGGCGTCCTGGCCCGTCTGGGCCAGCATCGCGTCGATCAGCGCGCGCCCGATCCCGTGGCGGCGCTGATCCGGGTCCACCGCGATGTTCATCAGGTGATAGGCCTCGTCATAGCGCGCGCAGATCAGGTATCCGTCGATCTCGTCACGCTGTGCCGGCGGGCCGGGCCTGACGCTTCCCAGGCAGACACAGTCGGGCTTGGACAGCTCCAGCACGAACATCGACAGGCTCCAGGGCGTCGGGAACGTGCGCCGCTCGATCGCCACCACGCGGGGCAGATCGGAGTAGGTGAGGGCACGGATCTCGCTCATCTGGCTAGAAGCGCCGGCGCGTCAGCTCGGCGTCCGGGACCCGCAGGTAGCTCGGCTGGACCGCGGCGAGGCTGTCCGGGACCGACTCAAGTGCCGCGCCGAGCCGGCAGTGCCAACGCGCCGAGACGCGGTGCAGGCCGCTGTCATCCGCCGGGACGCTTGCGCCTGCCTGCTCCAGCTCATACCGGAACTTTATTGCCCCGTCCCCCACCGCCAGCCGCCCGGGCGCGTGCGCGGCAAGCTGCGCGGGCGCCAACGGCACCTCGACACCGCTGACGAACGCCTCTCCGCGGCGCGCATCGATCACCGCCAGGGGCTCCGCGTCAGGGTGCGCGTCCCGGGCACCCGCCAGCAGCGACTCAAGCGTCGAGACGCCGACCAGGGCGATCCCGTTGGCGCGAGCCAGCGCTTGGGCGCTGGCCACACCGATCCGCAGGCCGGTGAACGTCCCAGGCCCGACCCCCACGGCGATCCGGTCTACCTGGCTCCAGGCGGTGCCGGTCTCAGCCAGAACCGCGTCAACCAGCCCCAGCAGGCTGCTGACATGGCGCGGCCGCGCACCGGGCGCGGGGTCGTCGCGGCGCTCGAGCTCAACCCCCGCGGACGCGTCCCAGAGCGCGACGGTCGTCGCCGCCGTTGCGGTGTCCAGCGCCAGCACCCTCATTGAGGCTCACCCTCAACCTCAAGTGCAGGCTTAACCTCAACCACCCGGCCTCCCGCATCGTGTGAGATCGACACGCGATAGCGGACCACTCCCAGCTCCGCGATCGCCGTATCGCCCTCCCCCGGCCACTCCACGAAGCTGACGCTGTCCGGGCCGATGTAGTCGGCCAGCAGGTCCGGATCCTCCTCGGCAAGGCTCGCCAGGCGGTACAGGTCCAGGTGCGCGACCTTGGCGACAGGCGCCCCGGGACCGGTGCCGTACAGGTTCCCGATCGCGAAGCTCGGGCTCGACACCGGGCCCGTCACCCCGAGCGCTCGCGCCGCCCCGCGGACGAAGGTCGTCTTACCGGCGCCAAGCTCGCCGGACAGCAACACGACGTCCCCCGGCATCAGTGTGTGCGCCAGCTCGGCGGCCAAGGCCTCCGTCTCTGCGGCGTCTTTGCTGCGAACCCGCCGCACCATGGGTGAAACTGTAGGGAGATGAGTGGCGCAAAGGCCAGCAGCGTCAGGCGCGCGCTGGAGAACCCAGACACGGCCAGAGCCGCGTGGCTCGCCGGGGCGATGATCGCCAACAACGTCATCGGACTGCTCACCGCGGTGGTGTTCGCGCGCGAGCTCTCGGACTACGGCGCGCTCGCGTCGCTGGGCGGATATCTGATCATCCTTACGGTCGCCGGCCAGGCGATGCAGGTCGCGACGGCCCGTGAGGGCGTGCTGGGACACCTCGGCACCGGTGAGGAGCTGCTGGCAACCATGGCCCGCTGGGGACGAGCACTGTTGATCTTCACGTTCGCGGCCACGATCGTCTCGGTCCTGCTGCGCGACCAGATCGCCGATCTGGTCGGCGTGCGCGGGGGCGGTGGCGGCCCCTGGGCGGCGGCGCTCGGCATCCCCACCGGCTGTATCTACCTCGCTGAGTCGGTGCTGCGCGGCGCGCTCCAGTCGGTCGGTGACTACCGCGGCGTCGGCCTCAGCCTGGTCGCCGAGGCGACCAGCCGGGTGGTCTCCGGCGCCCCGCTCGGGCTGATCATGGGCGTCGGCGGGGCCTACCTCGGCTCGACGGTCTCCTACCTGTTCGTGACCGCGTACTGCACCTGGCGTCTCATCCGTCAGATCCGCGGAGCCGCAGAGACACCGAGCAAGCGCACCGACGCACCCAGCTTCAGCCGCCATGTCTGGCGGGCGGCGATCCCGATCGTGGGGCTGGCGGTGATCCAGCTGCTCCAGAACGTCGACGTGATCATCGCCAAGCACCGCATGGCCCCAGCGCTCGACAACTCGTATGCGGCGGTGGCGATCGCGGCCAAGGTGCTGATCTGGGTGGCCATGGGCGCCAGCTTCTACATCGTCCCCGAGACCTCGAAGCGCGCCACCGCCGGTGAGGACACTCGCGGCGTGCTGCTGCGCTCCCTGGCGATCATCGGCGTCTGCGCGCTGCCGTGCCTGCTGATCTTCGCCTTCGGCGCGCACCCGCTGCTGGCGGCCGTGTTCGGCACCAAGAAGGCGATCGCGTCCGGCTCGCTGCTCCCGCTAGGCGCGGCCTTTACGGTGCTGGCGGTGACCTACATGGGCGTGCAGTACATGCTCGCGCTGAAAGAGAGCTGGTTCTTGATCGCGATCGGGCTCGTCGCCGTCGTGGAGCCGGTGTTGTTGCTGGTCGGGCCGCGACAGCCCTCGGGCTTCGCGCTGACGATCCTCGGCATTCAAGCGGTCGGCGCGATCCTGACCTACGCGCTGGCACTGCGTCCGCGCGCCAAGACCCCACAACACTCAGAACAGCCCGAGCTGCTCTCCACCTGATTCCTCCTCAGGCGGTTCCGCCACATCCGGCTGTGGCTCCGGCTCCGGAGGGGCCGGCTGTGGAGGCGGTCCCTGGGCCATCAGGTCCGGGATCCGCGCGAAGTCCTCTGACAGCACGTCGACCATCGACCGCGTGTACAGCGCCGCGGCGGGATGGAACAGCGGGTAGAGCCGCACGGCCCGCGGGCCGATCACACGCTCCTCAACGACCCCGTGGATCCGGGTGATGCCCGTGGGGTCCTCGCGCAGCAGCTTCGTCGCGAAGTTGCCGAGCGTCGCGATCACCGTCGGCTGGATCAGCTCGAGCTGGCTGAACAGGTACTTACGGCAGGCGGCGAGCTCACCGGGGTTCGGGTCCCGGTTGCCGGGCGGCCGGCACTTCAGCGTGTTCGCGATGAACACGTCCTTGCGCTCCAGGCCGATCTCCCCCAGCAGCCGCTCCAGCAGCTTTCCGGCCTGTCCGACGAACGGCAGGCCCTGCTGATCCTCGGTCTTGCCGGGCGCCTCCCCCACGAACATCAGGTCCGCGTCAGCGTTGCCGGCGCCGAAGACCACGGTCGTGCGGGTCTCATGCAGCACGCAGTCACGGCAGACCCGGGCCTGCTCATAGACGGCTTTCAGCGCCTCCCGGCGCTCCGTGGCATCCATCACTCTGCGATGTATAGCTGGCCAGGGGCCCTGGATTAATTCCCCATCCGGGGTATCGTTAAGCGCAAGCTAGCCGGTATCTCCGAGAGGGAACTGGACTTGTCTTCACTTGACACCCAATTGTCATTGCGCCTGGCCGTGGTTGGCCGTGGCCGCCTCGGCTGGGCTCTCGTCCAGGCGCTGAGAAGCGCTGGGCACATGCTCCCCGACCCGCACGGCCGCGGTTTTGACGGCGCCGACGCGGACGTCGTGCTGCTGTGCGTACCGGACGCCGAGATCGCTCCCGCGGCCGCCCAGATCGAGCCGTCCCGCCTGGTCGGGCACTGCTCCGGCGCGACCGGGCTCGCGCCGCTGGCGCCCCATGAGGCCTTCTCCCTGCACCCGCTGATGACCGTCACCGCCCAGGGCGCGAGCTTCAGCGGCGTCGCCGCCGCGACCGACGGCACCACCCCGCGCGCCCGTCAGACGGCGACGGACCTGGCAACAGCGTTGGGCATGATCCCGATCCACGTGGGCGCTGAGGATCGCGCCGTCTACCACGCTGCCGCGTCAGTCGCCTCGAACTTCCTGGTCACGCTGGAGGTCGCCGCCGAGCGCCTGGGCGCCAACGCCGGCATCGGCCGCCAGCAACTCCTGCCGCTGGTCCGCGCGACCGTCGAGAACTGGGCGGCCCAGGGCGCCGACGCGCTGACCGGCCCGGTCCGCCGCGGTGATGAGGCCACGCTCGCGCGCCAGCGCGATGCGATCAACAGCCGCGAACCGGGCCTGATCCCGCTGTTCGACACGCTGGTGGAGGCGACCCGCGCGCTATGAGAACGATCCGCACGATCACCGAGCTCCGCGGCGCGCTAGACCCGCCCCGCCGCGCCGGCCGGCGCATCGGCCTGGTCCCGACGATGGGCGCCTTCCACCAAGGCCACCTCTCGCTGATGCGCCAGGCGCGCTCCGAATGCGACGTGGTGGTGGTCTCGCTGTTCGTCAACCCGGCCCAGTTCAACGAGGGCGCGGACCTGGAGAACTACCCCCGCGATGAGCAGCGTGACGCCGACCTGGCGGCCGCCGAGGGCGTCGACTTCCTGTTCGCGCCCCCGATCAGCGAGGTCTACCCGGACGGGTTCACCACGACGGTCGCCGTCAGCGGCCCGTCAGAGACGCTGGAGGGCGCCGAACGCGGCCGCGGCCACTTTGACGGCGTCAGCACCGTCGTCACAAAGCTGTTCAACATGGTCGGCCCGGACGTGGCGTTCTTCGGCCAGAAGGACGCCCAGCAGGCGCTGGTGATCCAAAAGCTCGTCCGCGACCTGAACTTCGGAGTCGAAATCCAGGTCTGCCCCACGGCACGCGAGCAGGACGGTCTGGCGCTGTCCAGCCGCAACGTGCACCTCGACGCCGAGCAGCGCGCCCGCGCCACGGCGCTGAACCGCGCGCTGGAACGCGCCGCCGAGCTCACGGCCGGCGGCGCGACCGATACCGCCGAGATAACGGCCGCAGCACGGCAGGTGCTGGAGGAGGCCGGCGTCCACACCGAGTACTTCGCCCTCACAGATCCCGACACGCTGACGGCCAGGAACGGCCGTCTGACCGGACCCACGCTGGCGCTGGTTGCAGCGCGGGTCGGTGACACGCGGCTGATCGACAACCGCGTGCTACTTCCCAATCCCGCCAAGGAGGCCCCGCATGCATAGGACAATGCTGAAGTCCAAGGTCCACCGCGCAACGATCACGGACTCGGACCTGCACTACGTCGGCTCGGTCACGATCGACCCGGAGCTGCTGGAAGCCGCAGACATCAGGGAATTCGAGCAGGTCGCGATCGTCGATGTCGACAACGGCGCCCGCTTTGAGACCTACACGATCAGCGGCCAGCGCGGCTCCGGCGAGATGAAGATCAACGGCGCCGCCGCCCGCCTGGTGCACACCGGCGACACGATCATCGTCATCTCCTACGGGATCTACGACCCCGAAGACCTCGACCACTACGACCCCCGCGTCGTGCACGTCGACAGCCAGAACCAGATCATCACCATCGACAACGAGGTCGCCACCCTGCTCGGCGATCCAGTCGCCTGAGAGGAGCCCAGCATGTCCTCCGCACCCCAATTCACAGTCCCGAACGACGCTTCCCGCCTGCCGGTGACGCTGCGCACGATCGAGGACAAGCACCACCGCGCAGAGCCGCTGGTGATGGTCACCGCCTATGACTTCCCCTCCGCCCGCGCCGCGGAAGCCGCCGGCGTCGACATGGTCCTGGTCGGCGACTCCGGCGCGATGACCGTGCTCGGCTACCCCTCGACCGTCCCGGTCGAGACCGACGAGCTGATGGTTCTCGCCAAGGCCGTACGCCGCGGCATCAACACCCCGTTCCTGGTCGCCGACCTGCCGTTCGGCTCTTACGAGCAGTCCGACGCCCAGGCGATCGGCACGGCCGTCCGCTTCGTCAAGGAGGCCGGCGCGGACGCGGTCAAGCTGGAGCGCGGCAACGACACCTCCGTCGCCCGTGCCCGCGCGATCGTCCAGGCGGGCATCCCGGTCGTCGGCCACATCGGTCTGACCCCCCAGACGGCCACCGCGCTCGGCGGCTACCGCGCCCAGGGCAAGTCCGCCGCCGCCGCGGCGGGGCTCGTGCAGGAGGCACTGGCCCTGCAGGACGCGGGCTGTTTCTGCATCGTCCTGGAGGCGATCCCCGCCGCGGTCACCGAGGAGATCGTCGCGCGCCTGGAGGTCCCGACGATCGGGATCGGTGCCGGCCCGGCAACCGCCGGCCAGGTGCTCGTGTTCCACGACATGCTGGGCATCCGTGAGGGCCGCGGCGCCAAGTTCGTGCAGCGCTACGCGGACATTCAGCCGGAGATGAACGCCGGTATCGCGGCGTATGCGGCCGATGTGCGTGAGCACCGCTACCCCGCCCCGGAGCACACCTACAGCATCGACGAGGAGACGCTTTCGGCGTTCCGCGCCCAACTGTAGGGCCCAGTCACATAGGATTGCGTGGATGCCGCGTCTAACCCAGGTGTTCGCGCCGCGCGACCGCGCCTACTTTGAGCTGTTCGAGGAGGCCGGGAAGAACATCTACAAGGCAGCGCTGCTGCTCGAGGAGCTTCTGACCGGCTTCCCTGACTCACGTGCCCTGGCGGAGCAGATCCTGCGCTGTGAGCAGGAGGGCGACCGGATCACCCACGACATCATCGACCGGCTGAACCACAGCTTCGTCACGCCGATCGACCGTGAGGACATCCTCGCCCTCGCCTCCGCGCTCGATGATGTCGTCGATTACGCCGAGGAGGTCGCCGACTACCTCGGGCTGTACAAGATCGAGGCACCGATGGACCAGGCGATCCGCCTGGCCCAGGTGCTGAAGGACTCGGCCCGCCAGATCGACGAGGCGATCCCACGGCTGCGGGGCTTCCGCGATCTGAGCCACTACACGGTTGAGATCAACCGCCTGGAGAACGAGGGCGACCGGATCACCCGGGAGGCGGTCGCCTCACTGTTTGACGGCGGGATCGACCCGATGGTCGTGATCCGCTGGAAGGACCTGTTCGAACGCCTCGAGAACGCGATCGACGCGACGGAGCACGTCGCGAACATCCTCGAGGGGATCGTCATCAAGAACTCTTAGGCCGCAGTACCAGGATCGGAATCGGCCGCTCGGTCGCCCGCTGGTAGGCGTCGTAGCGGTTCTTGTTGTTGTCGTTGGCGAGCTTCCACAGCCGGTCGTAGTCAGCGTCGCCCTTGCGCACGACATGTGCGGTCGCATCGAACTTCCTGGTCCCGATCTGAACCTTAACTTGAGGGTTAGCCTTAGCGTTGTGGAACCATGCCGGGGATTGTGGTGCCCCGCCCTTGGAGGCAACCAGCACGTACTGACCGTCGTCCTCCGCGTACGTCAGCGAGTTGACGCGCTCCAGCCCGGACTTGGCTCCGGTTGTGGTCAGCAGCAGGCACGGGACCCCGAGCCAGCCCTGCCCGATGCGGCCGCCCGAGCGCACATACAGCTCGTGATGGAGCTGCAACAGCTTGATTCCGACCGTGCGTTCCAGAGTGTTCATGAGCTGAAGCCTACGCTCCGCAGCACCTTGGCCGGCGCTCCGGCCGCCACCGAGAAGGCCGGGATGTCGTGCGTGACCACTGAGTTCGCACCGATCACACAGCGCTCACCGATGCTGACCCCGCTGGTCACCACCACGTGAGCGCCGAGCCAGACGTTGTCTCCGAGCTTGGTCGGCCCCTTGGACGTGAAGCCCTGCCAGGGCACGGGCTTGTCCGGGTCGTCAAAGCGGTGGTCCGCGTCGGTCACCAGACAACCGTTGGCGAGCATGCAGTGCGCGCCGATCACGACCTCCTGCTGGGCCGCGAGCATCACCCCGATGTTCAGGAACGACCCGCCGCCGATCCCGATCCGGGCCTCCTGCGCCGCGGTGATCCACACGTCGGGTTCGAACAGCACATGCTCCCCCAGCTCCAGGCGCCGCTCACGCAGCATCGCCAGCACGTCACCGTGCAGCGGCCCGCGCGCGAAGGCCCGCCGCCGTGCCAGCTCCCACTGCAACTGCGCCCAGACCCAGGGCATACGACCACGCTGGTACCAGCGCCACTTCTGCCACCAGAGCTTCGCGTCAGCGGCGGCGCTCACGCAGCTACAGCCTCACCAGCCGGCGCTGGAGCTCCCAGGATGTCCGCCAGGAACTTCCCGGTCTCCGACTCCGCGACCTTCATCACCTGCTCCGGCGTTCCGGTCGCGAGGATCCGCCCGCCGTCCTCCCCGCCCTCCGGGCCGAGGTCGATCAGCTGGTCCGAGACCTTGATCACGTCCAGGTTGTGCTCGATCACCACCACTGAGTTGCCCGCGTCGACCAGGCGCTGGAGCACGTCCAACAGCCTCTGGATGTCGGCGAAGTGCAAGCCGGTGGTCGGCTCGTCAAGGATGTAGATGGTCGATCCGGTCGCGACCTTCGCCAGCTCCGCCGCGAGCTTCACGCGCTGGGCCTCGCCGCCGGACAGCGTCGTGGCAGGCTGGCCCAGGCGCATGTAACCGAGACCGACGTCATGCAGGGTCTGGATGCGGCGCTTGATCTTCGGGATGTGGGCGAAGAACTCGAGCGCCTCCTCAATCGGCATCTCCAGCACCTCGGCGATGTTCTTGCCCTTAAAGCGGACCTCGAGCGTCTCCCGGTTGTAGCGCTTGCCGTCGCACTGCTCGCACGGGACGTACACGTCGGGCAGGAAGTGCATCTCGATCTTGATCTGGCCGTCACCGCCGCAGACCTCACAGCGCCCGCCCTTCACGTTGAAGGAGAAGCGCCCGGCCTTGTACCCCCGCGCCCGCGCCTCGGGCGTGCGCGAGAACAGGTCGCGGATCTGATCGAACAGGCCGATGTAGGTCGCCGGGTTCGACCGCGGCGTCCGCCCGATCGGCGACTGGTCAACCGCGATGATCTTGTCCAGCGCTTCCAGGCCCTCGATCGCGCGGTGCGCGCCAGGGCGCAGCTTCGCGCGGTTCAGGCGGTTCGCGGCCGCCTTGTACAGCACCTCGTTGACCAGCGTCGATTTGCCCGAGCCCGACACGCCGGTGACCGAGCACAGCACTCCCAAAGGCACTTTCACGTTCACGTTCTGGAGGTTGTTCTCCGACGCGCCCTTGATCGTCACGTGCCCGGACGGCTTGCGGCGCTTCTTCGGCGGCTCGATCGCGACGGTCCCCGCCAGGTACTGGCCGGTCAGCGAGCGTTTCACGCGCGCGACCTTCTCGGGCTTCCCGTGCGCGACCACGTGACCGCCGTGCTCACCGGCCCCGGGACCGACGTCGATCAGATAATCGGCCGCCCGCATCGTGCCCTCGTCGTGCTCTACGACAAGCACCGTGTTGCCGATGTCGCGCAGCGCGTGCAGCGTGCCGATCAGCCGCTCATTGTCGCGCTGGTGCAACCCGATCGACGGTTCGTCAAGGATGTAGAGCACCCCCACGAGCGACGATCCGATCTGGGTCGCGAGCCTGATCCGCTGCGCCTCCCCGCCCGACAGAGTCGCGGCGGCGCGCTCCATCGACAGGTAGCTGACGCCGACGTTGTCAAGGAACGACAGCCGCTCATTGATCTCGCGCAGGATCAGCCGGGCGATCCGCTGGTCATGTTCGGAGAGGTCCAGCTCCTGCAGCCAGACCAGCGCGCGCTTCACCGACAGCCGGCAGAACTCGTGAATCGGCGTACCGGCCACCAGTACCGCGCGTGATTCGGGCTTCAGCCGCGCGCCCTCACAATCCGGGCAGGCGCGCAGGGTCATGAACTCCTCAATCTTCTCCTTCGCGTAGTCCGATTCGGTCTCGCGATAGCGCCGCTCGAGCCCCGGCACGATCCCCTCAAACCGCGTGTTGTAGGAGCGCCGGCGCCCGAACGAGTTGCGGTAGGAGACCGGGAACTTCTCCCCGCCGCTGCCGTACAGGAAGAACTCGCGCATGTCCGCGGGCAGCTCCTCCCACGGCGCGTTGAGATCCACGCCGTAGCGCTGGGCGATCGCCTCACAGAGCTTGTCGTAGTAGTCACTGGCGCTGCCGACCCAGGGTCGGATCGCGCCTTCGGCGATCGACAAGCCGGGATCCGGCACCACAAGTGCCGGATCGATTTCCATCTGCGAACCGAGCCCGGTGCAGCGCGGGCACGCGCCGTGCGGCGCGTTGAAGGAGAAGATCCGCGGCTCCAGCTCGACGAGCGACGGCCCGTGCTCGGGGCAGGCGAACTTCTCAGAGTAGGTCCGAACCCGGTCCGGATCGCTTTCCGGCGCGTCGACCAGCTCGACCTCGACCAGGCCGTCGGCCAGCTGTACCGCGGTCTCGATCGAGTCGGACAGGCGCTTGCGCAGGTCATGCTTCATCACCAGCCGGTCGACGACCACGGCGACGTCGTGCTTCAGCTTCTTGTCGAGCTCGATCTCCTCGTCCAGGCGCCGCAGCTCACCGTCGATCTTGACCCGCCCGAAGCCCTCATTGCGGAGCTCCTCGAGCTGCTTGGTGTACTCGCCCTTGCGGCCCCGGACAATCGGCGCCATCACCATGAAGCGGACGCCGTCCTCGAGCTCCATGACCTGGTCGATGATCTGCTCGGCCGACTGCCCGGCGATCGGCTTGCCGCAGATGTGGCAGTGCGGCTGGCCGATCCGCGCCCACAGCAGGCGCAGGTAGTCGTAGATCTCGGTGACGGTCCCGACCGTCGAGCGCGGGTTCTTTGACGTCGTCTTCTGATCGATCGAGATCGCCGGCGACAGACCCTCGATCGAGTCGACGTCCGGCTTGTCCATCTGCCCGAGGAACTGCCGCGCGTACGCGGACAGCGACTCGACGTAGCGGCGCTGCCCCTCCGCGTAGATCGTGTCGAACGCGAGCGACGATTTACCCGAGCCCGACAGGCCCGTGATCACGGTCATCGACTCCCGCGGAATCGAGACCGTGATGTCCTTTAGGTTGTGCTCCCGGGCCCCTGATACGACCAGCTGATCCACGCCAACCAGTGTATGTGACCGAACGGACGTTCGGTCCTACATTGCGGTCAGGATCAGCCCTCGAGTGTCAGGCTCAGCCCTCGACTGAGGCGTACACCTC
>JAFMRN010000409.1 GCA_017354065.1 Solirubrobacterales bacterium | reverse complement strand
GATGGCCAGCGGCCCCGGCCGCGCGCTGGCGCGCGCCGAGGAGCTGTTCGGTGAGCTGGCCTGGCAGGAGCGCTCCGACCGGGCCGTCCTGTGCCTGGAGACCAAGCAGACGCCGACGCCGGAGATAGTTGACAAGGTGGCCCGGCGCTGTGGTGTCCCGGCCTACCGGCTGACCTTTCTGATCGCCCGGACCGCATCCGTGTGTGGCTCCGTGCAGATCTCAGCACGAGTGGTGGAGACAGCGCTGCACAAGCTCCACGAGCTTGGTGTCGATCCGGCCCGGGTACGCCACGGCTGGGGTTCCTGCCCGATCCCCCCGGTCGCCGCGAAGGACCCGGCGGCGATTGGCCGGACCAATGACGCGGTGCTCTACGGCGGGACCGTGCATCTGCTGCTGGAGGGCGACGATGATGAGGTGGCCGACCTCGCCCGACGGCTGCCGTCAGCCGACTCGGACGCGTTCGGGACCCCGTTCGGAGAGCTGCTGGCCGCCGCCGACTGGGACTTCTACAAGATCGATCCGATGCTGTTCAGCCCGGCCGCGGTGACCCTGACCAGCACCGTCTCCGGGCGCGCCCACCACGGCGGAGCGCTCGCGCCCGAGGTCCTCGAACGCTCCTTCACCACGTGAGCCTGCGCGTCGGGGTGCTCGGCGCGACCGGCACCTGGCATACGCGCACGCTCACCGAAACGCTTGGCGCACGCGGTCACGAGGTAGTGGCGGTCCCGGCGACACGGCTTGTTGCAGAGGTCGATCTTGGGCTACACGTCCGTGGCCCCGGAGGCGAGCTGCTGGACAACCTCGACCTGCTGTTCGTGCGCGGCCTCCCGCGCGGCTCCCTGGAGCAGGTGATCTACCGCGTGAACGCGCTGCACACCCTCGCTGACCTCGGCGTGCGCACGGTCAACAGCGCCCGCGCGATTGAGCGCAGCATCGACAAGTCCTGGGCCAGCTCACTGCTGGCCCAGGCCGGCCTGCCGACGCCGGCAACGGTCGTCTGCGAGCACTATGAGGCCGCGATGCAGGCCTTTGACCGGCTCGGCGGTGACGTCGTCGTCAAGCCGCTGTTCGGCGCTATGGGCAACGGAATCGTCCGCGTCGAGGACCGTGACCTTGCCCACCGCGTGTTCCGCGCGCTCGACCCCGGGCGGGCCGTGTACTACCTGCAGCGCACGGTCGCGCCGCCGGGCCGCCGTGACGTGCGCGTGCTAGTGGTTGCCGGGGAGATCGCCGGCGCGATGGAGCGCTCCTCAGACTCCTGGCGTGCCAACGTCGCACGCGGGGCCAAGCCGCGCGCGGTGCAGCTGACGGACGCGCAGCGGGACCTGGCAGTGGCCGCCGCAGCCGCTTTGGAGGTGGACGTCGCGGGCATCGACCTGCTGCTCGACCCAGACGGACAGGACTTCGTGGTGGAGGTCAACGGGATCCCCGGCTGGCAGGCGCTGCAGTCCGTCTGCGAAGAGGACCTGACGGTGCGGGTGATCAGCGCCTGTGAGGCGCTCCTGACGGTGTGATCCGCCCCTCATGCAACGCGGTTGCAACCAGCGCGCCCGCCGCCCCCGCCGCC
>JAFMRN010000408.1 GCA_017354065.1 Solirubrobacterales bacterium | reverse complement strand
GATCAAGGCACTGGCCAAGGGCACGCTGCACAAGGTCACTTACCTGTCCAGCTCGATGGCCTACGGCAGCACCGACCGGTGGCCCTCTGTTGAGGGCGATCAGCTGACCATCCCGCCGCCCAGTTCGAGTTACGGTTTCCAAAAGCTGGCCGTCGAGTACTTCGCCCGCGCGGCCTGGGATCAGTACCAGCTTCCGTACACCATCGTGCGCCCGTTCAACGCGGTTGGGGTGGGGGAGACGCGTGCTCTCGGCGACGTCGAGGTCGAGTCGGGCAACATCAAGCTTGCGCTCAGCCACGTCGTGCCGGACATCATCCAGAAGGTGCTCAAGGGACAGGATCCGCTTCACATTCTGGGCGACGGCACGCAGGTGCGCTGCTACACGTACGGCGGCGATCTGGCCAAAGGCATCGTCGAGTCCATGACGAACCCGGCGGCGCGCAACGAGGACTTCAACATCTCGGTCGCCACTCCGACCACCGTTCTCGAGCTTGCCGACGCGATCTGGAAGAAGATCAAGGGCCCTGGCGTGCCGCTTCGCGTAGTCAGTGACCCGCCGTTCGCGCATGACGTGCAGAGGCGAATTCCCAGCGTCGAGAAGGCGCAGCGGCTGCTGGGATTCGAAGCGACCACGACGCTGGATACCATGCTGGACGAACTCATTCCGTGGATAGAGCAGGCCATGGCACATGACTTGCTCTGACGATCACATGGGCTCGCGTGCCACAAGCACCTCCGCGTCGGAGGCAAGTAGGCTTCCCGCGTGCGCGTGCTGATCGATGCGACGGCGGTGCCCGCTGATCGGCGTGGTGTCGGCAGGTACATCGACAACCTGATTCCCGCGCTGGTGCGGGCGGGTGTCGGAGTGCGCGTTGCGTGTCAGCCGCATGACGCGGCGCACTACAGCCGGCTCAGCTCCGCCGAACCGGTCGCGATCACACGTGCGGCCGGCCCGCGGCCGGCGCGGCTGGCCTGGGAGCAGCTCGGGTTCCCCTCAGTGCTGCGACGCGTCTGCCCGGACGTGCTGCACAGCCCGCACTACACGCATCCGCTGCTCAGCAGGGTTCCGCTCGTCGTCACCTTGCACGACGCCACGTTCTTCACCGACCCGAACGTCCACACGCGCGCGAAGGGCCCGTTCTTCCGCGCCGCGACACGGCTCGCCCTGCGCCGTGCCGCGTGCTGTGTGGTGCCGTCGCAGGCCACCGCGGCGGAGCTGGTCCGCGTAGCCGGGGCGGATCCGGCGCGCCTTGCTGTGGCATACCTGGGCGTCGACACCACGGTGTTCGCGCCGCCCTCTGCAGCAGCGATCGCAGCGGTGCGCTCCCGGCTGGGCCTGCGCGCCGAGCAGGCGTACGTGGCCTTTCTCGGGACGCTGGAGCCTCGCAAGAACGTCCCGGCGCTGGTGCGTGGCTGGGTGGCCGCGTCGCGGAACCGGGTCCACCCGCCGGCGCTCGTCCTTGCCGGCGGCGCCGGTTGGGACACCGGGCTCGACGCTGCCCTGGCCGAGGTGCCGGACGGGCTGACGGTGGTGCGTCCCGGTTACCTCCCGGTGGGCGAGCTTGCCGGGCTGCTCGGCGG
>JAFMRN010000208.1 GCA_017354065.1 Solirubrobacterales bacterium | reverse complement strand
AAGTCCGGGTTGGTGAAGCTCGTGTCGGAGTTCTCGCCGAGCTCGAGGTCCATCTTCCAGCTGATCAGCCCGTACTCGTCATCGACCCAGACGAGCACCACCAGCGGGATCCGTTCACGGATGGCCGTCTCGATCTCCTGTGAGTTCATTAGGAAGCCGCCGTCACCGGTGGCCACCAGTACACGCCGGTCCGGACGTGCGAGCTTGGCGGCCAGCGCCCCCGGCAGCGTCCAGGCCATGGTCGACAGCCCGTTTGAGATCAGGCAGGTGTTGGGCTCATAGGTCGGGTACAGGCGCGCCATCCACATCTTCAACGCGCCGGTGTCGACCAGGACTATGTCCTCACGTCCCAGCGCCTTGCGCGTGTCGGCGACGATCCTCGCCGGGGACAGCGGAAAGCGCTGATCCGCCTCGCCGCGGGCCAATTCGCCGGCCAACCGCTCACGGATCTGTTGTTCCTCCAGCGCTTGGCCGAAGCGCCGGTCGACCGCCGGGGCGAGCGCGTCAAGCGTGGCGGCGATATCCGATTGCAGGCCGACGGAAACCTCGTAGTGAGCGTCGACCTCGGCCGGGAAGCGGTGCAGGTGGATGATCTTCTTGTCGGCGTCCGGGTTGATCCGGACCGGATCAAACTCCTGGAGCTCGTAGCCGACCGCGATGATCGCGTCGGCCTGGTCAAAGCCGAAGTTCACATAGTCGTGGCGCATGAAGCCGACCGCGCCGAGCGCCAGCGGGTGGTCATCCGGGAACACGCCCTTGCCGTGGAAGGTCGTCGCCACGGGAACGTTCAGCGCCTCCGCGAAGCGTTTCAACGCGGGACCCGCACCGGCGCGGGTCGCGCCGTGGCCCGCCAGCACAATCGGTCTGGATGCCGAGCGCAGCACCTCTTTGGCGCGCTCCAGCTGCCGGGCGGAGGGCTCATCCGGACGCGGGGTGTTCACGATCAGCGGCCGCGCCTCAACCGGGACGCTTGCCTGCTCGACGTCCTCCGGCACGGCGAGGTATACGGCGCCGGGGCGCTCTGACTGGGCCAGCTTGAAGCCCTTGCGGATGACCTCCGGGACCGCGCCGGGGGTTGTGACCAGCTCAGCCCACTTGGTCGCGGGCGCGAACATCGAGACCAGGTCGATGCTCTGATGGGACTCCTTATAGGAGCGGTTCAACCCAACCTGGGCCGACAGCGCGATCACCGGCGTCGAGTTCGTGGTCGCATCCGCCACGCCGAGCAGCAGGTTGATCGCGCCGGGCCCGAGCGTCGCGGAGCAGACGCCCGCACGGCCGGTCAGGCGTCCGTACACCTCGGCCATGAACGACGCGGCCTGCTCATGGCGCACCAGCACATAGCGGATCGGGGAGTCCTTCAACGCCTGGACCAGCCGGATGTTCTCCTCTCCCGGAATCCCAAATACGTACTCAACTCCCTCGTTCTCCAGGCAGCGAACGATCAGTTCAGCCGCGGACAGGGACGACAGCTCTACTGACTCGGTGGTGGCGTGATCAGACACGGAGCTCCCAGCTGTAGTTGTGACGGCGGCCAATGCTCTTCCGAACCCGGCCGTAGATCACATTAGTGGGCGCCGTTCGTCGGCTCCTGAGTGGCCTTGGCTTCCCGGCCGCCGAAGAAACGAGACCTAAGGTCACCGCCAGCTCAACTGACTACCCGCCGTTGGGCGCTGCGTCAACAGCAATCCAAGCGATTGTGGACGGCTTGTGCAGCTTGCCTGCGGGGATTTGCGCCGCGTAGAAAACGCTGCGTTGACGGCAAACGCTAGCGGTCACGCCAGCGGAACGTCAGTAGCACGGCCCCCGAGAGTCAAAGGTGTCACGCATGCCCGCCGCCGGCGAATAAGCTTCCAACTCACGACATCGAGGTACGCGGTTCATGCTCCTCGATGCTGAATAGCGTTACGTAGCGGCTCAGCGAAACCTGAGTCGTCGTAACGTGTTTAATCGGACATGGGCGGGGCAGTCAGTAACGATCCGGATCTAGAACGGCGGCTGCGTCGTGCAGCAGCTCGGTTCCAAGGCGAGCTTTCGCGTCGCTGGCTGAGTTCGTACACGACCTTGGCAGTCTTGGTGCTGGCTGCCAGCGCCGGGTTTGCGGTGGCAGCGCATCCGCACTGGCCCGGGGCGCTGAGCTGGCTCATACCCGCGGCCCTCTACATACTGTGCTTTCGGACCCGGATCCCGCTGGGCAGCATTTCCCTACGACCGACTCAGCTGGCGCTGGTGCCAATGTGGGTGCTGTTGCCCGCCCAAGACGTGCCGTTGCTGGTGATCAGTTGCATGCTCGCCGAGCTAGCACTTCCCCGCAAGTCGAATCGCCCCGGGCTGGGAACCGTCCTCTCGCGGATCTGTTACTCAGCGTTCGCACTCGGCCCAGCACTCGTATTAACGCTGTGGGGCCCGGCGCAGTTCAGCTGGACGGCGTGGCCGACCTACCTGGCTGCCCTGGGCGCCCAGTTCCTCTTCGAGGGAGCGAGCATCGGGGTCACTTGGTTTGCCGAGCGATCGCGGCCGGCCACCCCACTCGAGTTCGCGTGGATGTACATGATCGACTTCTGCCTAGCTGCGCTAGCACTGCCGATCGCCGCCACAGCGACTCACAGGAGCCCAACCACACTGCTGCTTGTCGTCCCGATCCTGCTCCTCATGGTGATGTTCACCCGCGAGCGCCAAACGCGGTATGAGAACTACCTGGAGCGCAGCCACGCGGAGCGCGGTACCGCGGAGCTGATGCAGGAGGTCGTAGCGGACGACGACATCAACGCCGCCAAGCGCACCCAGGAGGTGGCGGCCCTGGGCCTCGCCGTATCGGATCGCCTCGGGCTGAAGGCGGCTAGCCGCCAGATGATCGAGCACGCAGCGCTGCTGGGACACATCACCAAGGTTCGCCGCCCTGCCGAAGTCCTGAAGGACCCGGATGCGCTGTCTCAGCAAAAGGCCGAGATCCTGCGCGAGCACGAGCACCGCCTTGAGCACATGCTGGGCGCGGTCGACAAAGCCTTCCCGGGGCTTGCCAATGTGCTTCGGCACGTACCGGAGTGCTACGACGGCAGCGGCTACCCGGACGGCCTCTCAGGTGACGAGATCCCGATCGAGTCGCGCGTGATCGCAGGCTGTGACGCCTGGACTCACCTGATCCACGACCGTCCCCACCGGCCCGCGCTAAGCATCGAGGTCGCCTTTGAGCAGATCAAACGCGCCGCGGGCCACGAGTACGACCCCAACGTCATCCGTGCCCTGTTGGCAGAGGTCGGTCCCGCCTACGCGGGCGACGCGGAGTTCGGTGAGCCCCCTTTTGGTCAGCTCATGCGTCGCCGGCAGCGTGCACGCGGCCTGCCCAAGCTCGGGCTCTCAGGTTTGAGACGCGCAGCACGGCCCTAACGCAGCTGAGTGTCAGCGTCGCCGGGTTCCGCGCGGCATGCGTTGCACCATCAAGCGATGAGTTCTGTCCCGCCCGTTGGTCTCAGCACTAGAACCAGCAATCGAAGGGGCAAACATGTCGGCAACCATCCTTTACATGTCCATCTCACTCGACGGGTTCATCGCCGGGCCCAACGCTGAACCCGCCAACGGGCTCGGCGACGGCGGCGAGCGCCTGCACGAGTGGGTGCTCACCGGTGACCCCGGCGGGGAGCTGGGCCCGCCCACGATGGTGTCGAGCGGGGTCAACGGCCAGGTCGCTGAGGAGGTCATGTCGACCGGCGCAGTGGTCGCGGGCCGCGGCACCTTCGAGCCGGCTGCAGGCTGGAGCGGAGATCACCACGGCGGCGTCCCGATCTTCATCCTGACCCGCCAGCGACCGTACGGTTTCGCCGCTGACTGGCCGCTGGTGACCCCTGTGGCGGACATCCGCGCCGTGATGGCGAAGGCCAAGGAAGCAGCCGGTGACAAGAACGTCCTGGTCCATGGGGCCGGTGTCGCCCAGCGCGCCCTCAGCGCCGGCGTGCTCGACGAGCTCGAGCTGTCCGTCGTTCCCGTGCTCTTCGGCGCCGGACGCCGGCTGTTCGACGGCTTCGGAGCCGAGCAGATCGAGCTGAAGCGAACCCGAGTGCTTGAGGGAGAGCGCGGCGTCACCCACATGCACTACCAGGTGAAGCGCTGAGCCAGCTCCCCCCGGACCTATGGAGCTAAGCGGATTCGAACCGCTGACCTCCTGGGTGCGATCCAGGCGCTCTACCAACTGAGCTATAGCCCCGGGGTGGTCCGAGTTTAGTCCGTTCGCACGCCTATCCAGGACAGGCGCGGACCGCCGCCACCCCGGGCAGGAGCCGACGGGCTTCCGCCAGCAGCTCGGCCTGGCGGAACCAGTCACCACCCGCGAGCGTCACGATCACGCGCTCAACGCCGATCTGCGCCCACGCCTCCATGCGCTCGGCCAGCTCCGCCGGCGTGTCATTGGAGAACATCTGGCCGATCGCCTCAGCCGGGATCCCGTATGGGCCGTCCGGGTCCTCCAGCTCCCTGAGCAGCACATCCCGTGAGGGCAACGCCGGGTCTCCGCTGACCGCGGTCATCAGGCTGCCGTTGAGCGCCGGCACCGGGCGATCGTGAGCACGTGCCATCTCGGCGAGCCGCGTCCTCGCCGCGGCGATCTCCTCAGGCGTGCCGCCCAGCGGCCACCAGCCACTCCCGTGCTTGGCCGCCCGACCCAGCGCGGCCTCTGAGTTGCCGCCAACAAGCACCGGCGGCATCACCGCCGCCGGTGCGAACTCCACAGGCGGCTCGCCAGGCTGAATCTGCGCGGGCCTGCCGGCCAGCAACTCAGGGAGCGCCTCAAGCACAGCGTCGAGCCGCCGGCCCCGCCCCCGTGTCGGCACTCCGGCCGCCCCCCACGACCGGTCGTGGCGAGCTCCTCC
>JAFMRN010000043.1 GCA_017354065.1 Solirubrobacterales bacterium | reverse complement strand
GCGGCTGGGTGCCGGGACGCCGCGCCGTGATCGGCACTCCCGCGCAGGTCCGCGGCCAGCTGGAGCAGATAGCCGAGTCCTACGGTGCCGAGGAAGTGATGATCGTGACGATCACCCACTCACACGCGGCGCGGATGCGCTCCTATGAGCTGATCGCGGACGCCTTCGGGCTCGAATCTCACAGTGGCGCCGCCGCCGGCGTTGTAGGTGCATGAACCTGATCGAATCCCCGGTCGGCCCGCTCAGCGTCGAGACCAACGCTGACGGCGCGCTGACCCGGCTCGTCTTCGGCGCGCTGCCCGGCGCCGAGGAGGACCCAGAGGCGCTGCCAACCTTGCGCCGCCAGCTGGATCAGTACTTCGCCGGTGAGCGGGAGCGTTTCGAACTCTCGCTCGCGCTGGAGGGCAGCGAATGGGAACGCCGCGTGTGGCAGGCCCTCCAGCGGATCCCCTACGGAGAGACCCGCTCCTACAAGCAGATCGCCGTCGAGTGCTGTGAGCGGACCGGCGCCTACGCAGCCCGAGCAGTCGGCCGCGCCAACCACCACAACCCGGTCCCGATCATCGTCCCCTGCCACCGCGTGATCGGCGCCGACGGGTCACTGGTCGGCTTCGGCGGCGGGCTCGAGGTAAAACGCCAGCTACTGGATCTCGAAGCCGGCCGGCTGGCGTTGCTGTGAGCCCTGGAACTTCCCAACCCCCGCGGGTTCAGGAGGGGGTCGGGCGTCTACCCCTACTCAGCCCGGGTAACTTCCCAACCCCTGCCTATGCGTCTGGGGTTCGAGAAGTTGCAGGGAGGTCCACGCGCTCGAGCCACCGCGTGAGATTCTGCGAAGGACTAGAACGCCGGTGACGCGGCACCAAGCTGCCGCCAGGCCGGCTGGGTCATACCGCTCAGCACAGCCAGCGCCAGTAGTGCGGAGGCTGCAGGGAACATCACGGCCGCGCCGGCAGCGTGCACGAGGATGCCGCCGAGCAACGTAGACAGCGGGAAGACACCCATCGAGGAAAGCATCAGAGCGCCCATCAGCCGGCCCATCACGGCTCGCGGCGCCCAACGCTGGATGGTGGTGAACATCAGCGCGTTACCAAACCCGTTCAGGAGTCCGAACAGCACCAGCGCTCCGGCAGCCGGGATAAGGCCACCCAGATAGGGCACGAGGGCCATCACCAGAGCGGATATCAGGTACCCGCCGGAGGCGACCATTGCCGGCAACGCCAGCGCTCGGACCTGCCCGGACACCAGCGTGCCGATCAGTCCGCCGGCGCCCAGTGCCGCTACCAAGACGCCGTACCCGTCGGCACCGGCGTGAAAGTTGCCGTGCGCAAGCACTGGCAGCGCCACTTCGCTCAGCCCTCCCATCCCCAGGTTGGCGGCAATCACGACGACGATCGCGACCTGCAGGCCACGTTCGGAGCGCAGCAGTTTCGCGAAACTTGCCGCTGCCTCCACATCGCGAATTTCGCACGCGACCTGATTTTGATGTACCCGGATGCCGATCAGCGTGGCTGCGGAGACAAAAAATGAAGCGGCGTCGATTCCAAACGCAGCTGCCGGCCCGACCAGGGCCACCACCACGCCACCAACGATCGGCCCGAGAAGGTTCGCCAGTTGCTCAGCGCTCATCTGCAACGCGTTGCCAGCCTGTAGCTCCTCGTCGGGCAACAGGGCGGGAACGACGGACATCGTGCTCGGGACGAACACGCCCGCGGCTGTGCCGAGCACCGCCGCTAGCGGGATCAGCAAGCCCGGGTGGGCTGGCCCGGCCCCGGCAACAACGGCCAGCGCTGCGACAAGCACCGCACGCAGCGCATCCGAGCCCATCATCACATTCCAAGGGCGAAACCGGTCCGCAAGACTCCCACCCACTGCCATACCTACGGTCCGTGGGATGCCGTAGGCGGCCAGCACGGTCCCGAGCAGCAGCGCACCGCCATGATTAGCCAATACGTACCAGGGCAGCGCCACCGCGTAGAACAGGTCACCGATAATCGAAATCAGCTGGCCGGCCGCCAGCAGCCGGAAGCCACGGTGGCGCAGCGGTGCCACCGCGCGTGATCTCACTGCTCCGCGACAGCTGGTTGCTCAACCGGGTGCGCGAACATCAGGACCTCGACCGGGAGCGCGCCATCCGGACGGGCGCTCGGGTTATCCATGCGTTCGGCATAACGCGTGAGCACAAGCTCCAGGAGCTCCTCACCCAGCTGTGCGAGCTCCTCAGCTGTCAAGTACAGCAACCCCTGGTTGTCAAAAGCGGCGCTGCGCCACGCCTTCGGATAGGCCCGCTGATGCTCGATCCATGTCTGATGGCGGGCGAGTTGGCGCTCGCGCAACAGACCCGTCAGCGCCGAGGCAGCAATGCGCTCATCAAGCTCGTCGCGGTCAGGGATCGTAATCCCCTTGCTGGTCAGCCGCCATGGCCTAGCCCGTCCCTTGCCTCCACCGGCTTCCTCGACGAACCCGTACTTCGCCAACTGGCGCAGGTGAAACGAGCACGTCGTGGGAGATTCGCCGATCAGCTCACCGGCCTGGGTCGCGGTCAGATGGCCGTGGAGCGTGAGCGCTTCAGTGAGGGCGATCCGCACCGGATGGGTCAGCGCCCGCAGCGTCCGTACGTCGGTCAGCTCGCGCAGCTCTGCTTTATCGGCCTGCACATGGTCCTCTCGATAGAAGTCTCTCAAGAGTTTACTCTCGAAAGGCCTCTCTTGACAAGCATCGAGTCAGCTGGCGGCCCTGCGCTGTCGATCAAGGAACTAACCGACGGCGAGATGATCGCGGGCTGAAGCCCCGCGGCTACTCGGCTAGCTTGGCCAGCGCGGCGTCCAGGAACCCCCGCGGGATCAGCTGGGGCAGGTTGCCCAGCGGCAGCCACGCCGGGATTGACAAGCGCGCGTTGAAGCTGACGCCCAGCTCGGTGCCCGGAGACACGGAGAACTTGACGGCGAACTGCTCCTCGTCATCCAGGCTCTTCGGCAGCCGCGAGAGCTTGATCCACCCTTCACCACGGTTGACCGACATCTCCATGTCGAAGTCGCGCTGGATCGGCCCCTCGCGCAGCGCCAGCACGGTGAAGACCTTGGTCGCGTTGCCCTCTGAGTCACGCTCGCGGACCTCGGCGCGCTTCACGCCCTCCGCGTACCAGCTCGGATAGGCCTCTACGTCGTTGACGAGCGCGAGGACGCGCTCGGGTGCTGCGGCGGTGTGGCCAGAAACGGCGGCATCGATATCTCGCATTGCGCGCGGCACTCTACGCGGTCGATGACTCGGCAACCACGGTCATCGCCGCATCCGCGTCGTAACCCGCCAGCTCCGGATAGACGAGCATCACCGCGCCGACGCCGAGCACGCACGCCGCACCCCCGACCAGCACCGAGTTCAGCGCCCCGACCGCGCCCGCCACTAGCCCCGACTCCAGATCTCCGAGCCGCGGACCGCCGGCGACGACCACTGAGTAGATCGCGCTCATCCGGCCGCGCATGTGCTCGGGCGTCAGCGTCTGGGCGATCGTCTGGCGCCCGACCGCGGAGATCCCGTCGGCCCAGCCCGCGGCCGCCAGCAGCACGGCCGCCGGCCACAGACTCCGCACGACGCCCGCGCCGAGGATCGTCAGCCCCCACACCAGCACGCAGATGATCACCATCCAGCCGACCCGCCGGATATGCCCGACCCAGGCTGAGGTCAGCACCGACACGGTTCCCCCGACCGCGATAGCCGCGTACAACGCCCCGGTGCCGGACGCGCCCGCGTGGTACACGGTCAGCGACAGCACCGCGAACAGCGCCCGCGGCATCCCGAAGGTCATCGCGTTGATGTCGATCAGGAACGATGCGGCCAGCGCGCGCGTGCGCCGGACAAAGGATAACCCGTCGGCGATCGCCGTCCTGACGGGCGGATGCTCCTCAGCCGCCGAGCCCAAAGCCGGCGGCTGAGCCGGTAACGCACAGGCGGCGAGTAAGACCGCGACGCAGGAGACGGCGTCGGCGATGTAGACCCCGGACACGCCGACCGCGCCTATCGCCAGTCCGCCCAGGCCCGGGCCGATGATCGACGCGGCCTGCTGGAGCGCGTAGGCCAGCGCCAGCCCCGCGCGCAGCAGCTCGGGGCCCAGTAGCGCCGGGGTGATCGCGTTGCGTGCCACCTGGTCGAGGGAGCCACAGCCGGCTATCAGGCCGCCCAGCGCCAGCACCGCCAGCACCGGCGGGTGATGAAACAGCAGCGTCAGCGCCACCAGGGCGCCGAGGAACCCGATCAGGCCGAGTTGGGCCAAGATCAGGATCGGCCGGCGGTCGTGGCGGTCCAGGAACGCCCCGCCGACCAGTGACACCGCGATCATCGGCACCAGCTCAAAGACCCCGAGCAGCCCGACCAGCGCCGCCGAATGGGACACCGTGTAGATCTGGTAGGGCAGCGCCACCAGGGCCGCCTGGGTCCCAAGCTGGGAGATCACCTCGCCGATCAGCAGCAGGCGGAAGTGCCGCGCCCGCCGGACCGGCGTCAGGTCGAGCGCGAAGCGTCTCAGCAGGCCGAGCACTGCGGCACGGCGGTCATGGGTGCATCTTGGCGGTGCCCCGGCTGACCAGCTGCTGGTAACCGGAGCCGAGCACGCGCACCATCAAATCCAGCGCCTTGGCGTCGTTGCCGACCAGGATCCGCGGCCGCCCCTTGCGCACGCCGGCGAGGATGATCTCGGCCGCCTGGTCCGGCGTCAGCCGGGCGATCTTCTCAAAGCGGTCCGCCAGCTCCTCGGAGCTGGCCTCATCGGAGTGGCGGGCCGCCCGCGCGATGTTCGTCTTGATCCCGCCGGGGTGCACGCAGTGGACCTGCACCGGAGACTTTGCGACCAGCATCTCCTGGCGCAGCGCCTCAGTGAAGCCGCGCACGCCGAACTTCGCCGCGTTGTAGGCGGACTGGCGCGGAACCCCCATCAGGCCGAACAGGCTGGAGAGGTTCACCAGGTGGCCGTCACCGGAGTTGATCAGCGCCGGCAGGAACGCCTTGGAGCCGTAGATCACACCCCAGAAGTTGATCCCCATCAGCCATTCAAAGTCCTCAAGCGGCATCTCGAGCACGGTCTTGTCGACGGCCACGCCGGCGTTGTTGACCACCAGGTCGACGCCGCCGAAGCGCTGGGTCACGGCGTCAGCGTGGGCGAACACCGCCTGCTTGTCGGCCACGTCCAGGGCGTAGGTCTCGAGATCGTGCGCGCCGGCAGCCTTGGCGGCGCTGGCCGTCTCGGCCAAGCCCTCAGCGTTGATGTCCGAGAGCGCAAGGCGCGCACCCTCGCGCGCGAGTGCCATGCTCAGCGCACGCCCGATGCCCGATCCCGCGCCAGTGATTACGCACACCTTGTCTGTGAATTCTGTGGCCATGGCTGGGACGCTAGCGCAAGGGTTGTCTTCGCTAGCGTCCGGTTGATGCTCGCCGTTTACGCCCAATCGATGAATCCCGACGATCCGCTGTCAGGCCTGGCGGTCGGGGAACGCCCGGAGCCGGTCCCAGCTGAGGGCTGGGCGACCGTGTCGGTCCGGGCGGCTTCTTTGAACCATCACGACGTCTGGTCGCTGAAGGGAGTCGGCCTGGATGAGGGACGCCTGCCGATGATCCTCGGCGCGGACGCCGCCGGGGTCGACGCGGAGGGCAACGAGGTGATCGTCCACTCGGTGATCCCCTCAGATGACTGGCTCGGCGATGAGACGCTCGATCCGGGCCGCTCGCTGCTGTCCGAGAAGCATCAGGGGACCTTGGCTGAGCGGGTCGTCGTGCCCCGGCGCAACCTCGTCCCCAAGCCGCCGGAACTGAGTTGGGCGGAGGCGGCGTGCCTGCCGACCGCGTGGCTGACGGCATACCGGATGCTGTTCTCACGGGGCAACGTGCGCCCCGGCCAGACGGTGCTCGTACAGGGCGCCGGCGGCGGCGTCGCCACGGCCCTGATCGTGCTCGGGACACGCGCGGGCGCGCGGGTCTGGGTCACCTCACGCTCAGAGTCCGGCCGCGAGCTGGCCTTGTCGCTGGGCGCCGATGCCGCGTTCGAATCCGGTGCGCGCCTGCCCGAGCGGGTCGACTGGGTGATGGAGACCGTCGGCCGCGCGACATGGTCACACTCCATGAAGTCACTGAAACCCGGCGGCTCGGTGGTGATCTCCGGTGCCACGTCCGGTGATGCGACACCGGCACAGCTGAGCCGCGTGTTCTTCCTCCAGCTGTCGGTGATCGGCTCCACGATGGGCACCCGCAGCGAGCTCGAGCAGCTGATCCGCTTCTGTGTAGAACGTGACATCCGTCCGGTGATCGACCGTGAGCTACCGCTGTCACAAGCACGTGAGGGTTTCAGTGCGATGGCGTCGGGCGATATTCACGGGAAGATCGTTTTCACTATCTGAGCAGGTCTTTCGCGCGGTGTTAAGCGCGCGTGGCGTGGGCGTCAGCAAGGAAAACGCAGGACCGGCCCGCGAGGCTGAGGCGTCATGTCCTCCATCTCTGCCACAGCCCCGGGCAGGACAAGCGCCCGGCAGCTGCTCAACAAGGTCCCCGAGGTAACCCTCTGGTTCTGGATCATCAAATGTCTTTGCACCACTATCGGTGAGACGCTGTCAGACAACTTTGTCTCCAAGTGGTCCCACAACGCGCCCCAGGACACGGTGGCCGCGGCACACACTTGCCAGATGGCGCTGCTGAAGGTGACCGGCGTCACCTGGGGCGTGCTCGCGATCCTGCTGATCATTCAGATGACGCGCAAGAAGTACATAGCGCCGATCTACTGGGCCACGATCGTCGTGATCTCACTTGCGGGCACACAGGTCACCGACCTGTTCGAGGGTTTCGGCCCCACTGCCCCCCATGACCTGTGGGGGATCACGATCGTGTCGTTGACGCTGCTCGCGATCGTGTTCGCGGTCTGGTTCTACGTCGAGCGCACGCTGTCGATGCACTCGATCCGCACCTGGCGTCGTGAGGCGTTCTACTGGCTGGCCATCTGCGTGACCTTCGCCTCCGGCACGGGCGTCGGCGACCTGGTCTCCGAGAAGCTGCAGATCGACGGGATCTGGGGTCCGCTCGTGTTCCTGGTGATCATCGGCGGGATCTTCGCGGCCTGGAAGGCCAACAAGCTCACACGGCTCAACGGCACGCTGGCCTTTTGGCTGGCCTACATCCTGACCCGCCCGCTCGGCGCCAACCTGGGTGACTTCATGTCCGGGCCCAAGCCGGCGGGACTGAACCTGGGAACGTCCGTGACCAGCTACATCTTCCTCGGGATCATCATCCTCGCGGTGGTGTGGCTGACAATCCGCAAGCCGGATGTGACACCGCCGGAGCTGGTCATGGCGGACGCGGAGAACCACCCGCACATGCCACACCCCCACCTCCTGGCGGATCACCCCGAGGCCGCCCACCAGGAGTCATAGCTCCTCACGGGGGAGTACAAACGGTGGCTATGAAGACGCGCGTCGGGATATGCGAGGACGATGACGCCCTGCGCCAGATCCTGCGCAACGCGCTGGAGCGGGCGGACTTTGCGGTCCGCCCCACAGCCGCCGGTGTTGAGGCCGTACGCGCCTTCAGCACCGAGCCGCCCCAGGTGCTGATCCTGGACATCGGCCTGCCCGACGCGGACGGCAGGGACGTCTGCCAGGCGCTGCGGGCCCGCGGCGTGGATGCACCGGTCCTGTTCCTGACCGCACGTGACGCGGTCACTGACCGGGTGTCGGGCTTCCACGCCGGGGGTGATGACTACCTGACAAAGCCCTTTGCGCTGAGCGAGCTGGTCGTCCGCGTTCAGGCGCTGGCACGTCGCGCAGGTACGGGACCCGGCCCATCAACGACACCGCCGAGCCTCGAGGAGTCGATAGCTAACGGCTCCGGCGAGGGCGGTGCGGTTCCCGGATCACTGGGGGCGCTGCTGGACCCCGCTCGGCACGCTGTCGCCGGACCGGACAAGACGGTGCGTCTGACGCCGACGGAGTACCGCCTGTTGGCCGCGGTGTGCGCGTCCGACAGTTCTGTAATTCGCCGTGCGGCGCTGGTGTCGGCCGCCTGGCCGGATGGGGCGATCGTCTCAGACAACACCCTGGATGCCTACATCTCGCGGATCCGCGCCAAGCTACGCCAGGCCGGACGCACCGAGGAGATCGAGAACGTACGTGGAGTCGGCTACACCTTGAAGTGATGTTCCGAAGCCTCCGCAGCCGGCTGCTTGCCGTCACGGTGATCCCGCTGCTTGTCGGCATGGTCGTGCTGATCGGTGCCGGAAACGTGTTGTTGGCCCACACGATCGCCTCAGACAACAGCCAGCGGCTCAGCTCGCGGCTGAACGAGCAGATCACTGCGCTGTCCGTGGGGCCGCACGGGACGATCACGGTCCGTGACACACTGAACGACGCGATCCTCGACTCCTACGCCTGGGTCTATTCGGGCGCCCGGCTGATCGAGGCGCCGCGCGGGACGTCCGTTGCTGTCGACCGGCTCGCGGGGCGGCTGGCGCACGCGCAGACCCGTAACCCGGTGCTCGCGCCGGGGGACATCCTGTTGGGCCGCCGGCGGGTCGATGGCGCGACGATCGTGGCCGGAGTGTCAATCGCGCAGCTGGAAACCCTGCGGCGTGCGGTGTTGGTCGGCAGCCTCGCGGTGGGGCTGCTCGTGCTGGGGGCCGTCGCCGTGTCGGTCCGGCGCGCACTAGCCGCCGCCCTGGCACCCGTCCAGCAGATGACCCGCGACGCCGGTGAGTGGGAGGCCCACGACCTGGACCGGCGCTTCAACCTCGGCCCGGCACGCGATGAGATCACCGGGCTCGCCGCGCGGCTCGACCACCTGCTCGCGCGGATCGCGGCATCACGACGGCATGAGCAGCGCTTCGCGGCGGAGGTCGGCCACGAGCTGCGCACTCCCCTGGCGGCGATCCGCGGCGTCGCCGAGCTGGCCGCCGACGTGGAGGATGTAGAGGAGGCACGGCTCGCTCTGTCTGACATCCAGAGCCACAGCTCCCGGATCGGGGCGACGCTGGACACGCTGATCGCGTTCGCGCGCGGCGAGGTCGCCCCCAAGCAGTCCGGCGTCGACCTGGAGTCGGTGGTACGCGAGTTTGACGGCGTCAAGGTCGAACGGGTCGGATCGATTCCCCGCGTTGAGGGCGACCCGGCGCTGATCCGCCAGGTGCTGGCACCGCTGATCGAGAACGCGCGCCGGTACGCGTCAGCGGCGGTCTGGGTCGAGCTCCGCACACGGGAGCGTTTTGCCCTGGCTGTGGTTCGTGACGACGGTCCAGGTATCGATGACGATCTGGGCGTGACGATCTTCCTGCCGGGCGTCCGCGGAGCGGCCGCGCACGGCGACGGCGCCGGGCTCGGCCTGCCCCTGGCCCAGCGGCTGGCCCGCTCCTGCGGCGGTGAGATCCAGCTCGGCCAGGGCCCGGGCGGCTGTTTCCTGGTGCTGTTGCCGGCGATCGGCGACCCGCCCGGGGAGGAGAGTCGACCCGCGGCTGAGTCCTCGGATCCGGCGCCGGCGGCTTAGCGTGGAAGCTGTTCGCGTAAGCGGCCCGGTTATCAGAACTTGATAACGGCGGTTTGCAGAGTCGGCCGGTCGTGGCCCCGCAGGACTGAGCGATGCGAGAAAGGGTCATATATGGATCCTTTCTCGCGTTGCTGATTCCGGTTCGTCGACCCACGCGAACTGGGGTTGTAAAAGGGTGACAACCGAGCTCACGCGGACCGGACGCTGCGTCGCTACTTGGCGACGATCTGCTGGTCCCGTTGACGCGAGCTCATCGCGACCAGCTACCAAGCCACATCGCCAACCGCAGAACCCGCCCCTCGGGCTTGGCCAGGACCGCAAACCGGTCCGTGCCTGCAGGTCGAACGGTCAAAGCGTGATCGACCATGGCCACCGCTTTAGGGTCGTCGGTCCCGCGCGCCAGCCAGTCGTCGAAGTCCAGCTCAAAGCTGAAGCATCGTTCCTCGACCATGGTCAAGCCAGCCTGCTCCGCGAGACGCCTCATCATTTCGGGACTGAGCGAAGCCCAGTGCGAGGGGTCGCGCAGTCGCTCGACCTCCTGGACCCAGGAGCGGGCTTCCGCGTCCTCATCCGCAAGGTGATCCAGCACCACGACGCGTCCGCCAGGGCGGACAACCCGTGCGAGCTCGCCGAACAGCCGGCCGGGAACGGGAATGTGATGGATCGCGAACCGCGTGACCGCCCCGTCGAAGCTGGCCGTGGGGTGGCCGGTGTTGGTCGCGTCTCCGACCTCGAAGCTGACGTTGTCCAGGCCCGCGCTGCTGGCCGCGTCGCGCGCGCGTTGAACCATCGCTTCCGTCGCGTCAACGCCGATCACTCGCGCTGCCCGAGTCGCCAGGGCCCGCGTGACGATTCCCGGGCCACACGCGGCATCCAGCCAGCGCTCACTGCCGGCCGGTTGCGCTACGTCCAGAAGTGCCTGGCGCAACTCATCCGAGTTCGCGACCGCGCTTGTAGCGAACGAGCCAGACTGGCGCTCAAACGCGTGGTTCACCTCCCGGAGGTGCCCGGCGGCGTGTTCCATATATGGAACACTAGCTCCAGGCTGAGGTAACCCCGCCACGCACTACTCTCGCGTTGTCAGGTCCAGCTCGAGCTGCATGACCTCGGGCTCCAGTGGCTCGGTCGAGGTGCGCGGGCGCCCGCGCTTGGCCCAGTGTGCCTTCACCTCGCGGGCACGGCAGTTGCGATAGCTGATCTTCCGATCCAGCGGCTGGATCGCCAGACCGCCGGGCGCATTGCCGTGCACCAGCGCGTGAAAACGCCGGCCGAGCCGGTCAACTTCGACGATGTCACCGACCTCGATCCCCTCGAGCCGCATACCCGGGGAGACTAAAGCGCGCCGTAGCGGCGCGTCAGGTTATGTACTAAAGCGACTATTCCGATCCCAGTTGCGTCCACCTCCTGTGCGAACATACGTTCGATGATACGGCTCCACCGGTCAGACCACGCCGACGCGCTTGTCCGTGCGCTTGCTGAGGTCCTCTCAGAGCCGCCGGCCGACCCCTTCGCGCGGGAGATCGTGGCCGTCCCCACACGCGGCATGGAACGCTGGTTGACCCAGCAGCTGTCCGCGCATCTGGGAACTTCAGACGGCGCCGGTGACGGCGTCTGCGCGGCGGTGGAGTTTCCGCTGCCGGGCCGGCTGCTCGGTGACGCCCTGGCAGGCGCGGCCGACATCGATCCCGAGACCGATCCGTGGCGCTCGGAGCGGCTCACCTGGCCGCTGCTGCAACTGGCGGAGGAGCTGGCGGACGAATCTTGGATGGCGCCGCTGGCCCGGCACCTCCGGGCCGAGGATGGCCAGCATTACGCGCGGATCGCCCACCTCGCATCCCTGTATCACCGCTATGAGCAAGAGCGCCCGGAGCTGATCGAAACCTGGCTCAGCGGGTCGGACTCACGCTGGCAGGCGGAGCTGTGGCGGCATCTGCGCGAGCGGCTCGGCGTGCCGAGCCCGGCCGAGCGTCTGGGGCCCGCCTGCGCCCGGCTCGCGGACGAACCGGAGCTGGTGGACATCGGCGAGAGACCGGCCTTCTTCGGGCTGACACGTCTGTCGATTGCACACGCGCAGCTGCTCTCCGCACTGGCACAAACTCGTGAGGTCCACCTGATGCTGTTGCACCCCTCCCCGGCGTTGTGGGACACGGTTGCCGCACTGACCCCGGCACGCGGGCCCCGGCGCAGCGATCCCAGCGCCAAGGCCGCCAACAACCGCCTGCTGGCCTCCTGGGGCCGCGACGTCCGCGAGCTGCAGATCCTGTTGGGTGCCGCAGACTCCCGCGCACCGGAGCGCGCCGAGACCTCCGCGCACTCGCGCACCCCGGAATGCCCCGAGACCCCCGCGCCC
>JAFMRN010000207.1 GCA_017354065.1 Solirubrobacterales bacterium | reverse complement strand
CGCCTGCCCGGCGGCCGGATCGACGCGCGCGGCATGCGCGCGGTCGCCGACGCGGCAAGGCACCACGGGAACGGGATCATCGAGCTGACCAGCCGCGCGAGCCTGCAGATACGCGGGATACGAGGCGATATCGCCCCGATCCTCCAGCAGGCTGGATTGCTGCCGTCCCTCACACATGAGCGGGTGCGCAACATCCTCGCCAGTCCCTACGCCGGCCCCGAGGTCGACGCCACAGTCGCGGAGCTGGATGAGCTGCTCTGCGCCGACCCCGAGCTGGCAAACCTATCCGGCCGGCACCTGTTCGCCGTTGATGACGGCACCGGACTGCACGCGCACGCCGCGGACATCACCGTCGGCCCCGGCGAAGCCGAACAAGCGATCAAGGCGGCCCGCCAGCGGCGCCGCATCCCGGGGTTGGTGCCCACAGCCCAACCCCGGGTCGGCAAACGCACGTTGCTCGCCCCGCTCGCGCGGCTGACACCGGAGCAGATGGGTGCGCTGGCGGAGCTGGACGAGATTCGGATCGCGGCCAATCGCACGATCACCGTGCGCCAGACACCGCCCGACATCGGCCTGATCGACGACCCTGGCTCCGGCTGGGTCGGGCTGACCGCGTGTGCCGGGCTCGGCGCGTGCAACAAAGCTGAGTTCGATGTGCGGGCGCACGCCGCCGCCCGCGCGGCGGAACGCGGGCCCGGCGCCCCACGAGAGCATCACGCGGCGTGTGAAAGGAACTGCGGTGCATTACATACGTGACGGGGCCGAGATCTACCGGCGATCGTTCGCGATGATCCGGAACGAATCAGATCTCGCGCGCTTTGACCCGGTGCTGGAGCGCACAGTCGTGCGGATGATCCACGCCTGCGGGATGACCGATCTGGCGGCCGATGTGGACGCCTCCCCAGGCTTCGCGGCCGCCGCGGAGACCGCCCTGAAGAACGGCAAACCGATCCTGTGCGACACGAACATGGTCGCCTCCGGGGTCACGCGCTCGCGGCTGCCCGCTGACAACGAGGTGATCTGCACGCTGTCTGAGGCGCGCTCTGACGGGACCAACACGCGGACCGCGCTGGCAGTCGAGCTGTGGCCGCTGGAGGGCGCGGTCGCGGTGATCGGCAACGCGCCGACGGCGCTGTTCCACCTGCTGGATCTGGTCGCCAACGGCGCTCCCCGCCCGGCGGCGGTGATCGGCGTGCCGGTCGGCTTCATCGGCGCCGCGGAGTCCAAGGATGCGCTGGCGGAGTCCGATCTCGAGTACCTGGTCGTGCGGGGCCGCCGCGGCGGCTCGGCGATCGCCTGCGGCGCGATCAACGCGCTGGCGAGCGAGGCGGAATGACCGCCACGGGAACGTTGTACGGCGTCGGGGTCGGACCCGGCGATCCCGAGCTGCTCACGCTGAAGGCCGCGCGGATCATCGCCGCCGCGGACGTGGTCGCCTACCCGGGCAAGGAGCACGGGGCGTCGCTGGCGCGCAACATCGTCGAGGTTCGGCCCGACCAGATAGAGCTGCACCTGCGCTACCCGGTGACCACCGGCAGCACCGAGCATCCGGGCGGCTATGAGGGCGCGATCTCCGACTTCTATGACAGCGCCGCGGAGCAGCTCGCGGAGCACTTGGGAGCCGGACGCGACGTGGCGGTGCTGTGTGAGGGCGACCCGTTCCTGTTCGGCTCCTACATGTATCTGCACGACCGCCTCGCGGGCCGGTTTGAGTCGGTCGTGATCCCGGGCGTCACGTCGTTCAGCGCGGCCGCGGCCGCTGCGGGCACGCCGCTGGTCCGCCGTGACGACGTGCTCAGCATTCTGCCCGGCACGCTCGATCGGGAGCAGCTGGCGGCACGGCTTGCGGCCTCCGACGCGGCCGTGGTGATGAAGTCGGGGCGGACGTTCGCGAAGATCAGCGCCGCGGCTGCGGACGCGCGGGTCGCCGAGCGCGCCGTGTACGTGGAGCGCGCGTCCTCCGATCGCCAGCGCGTGGAGCCGTTGTCCGCGGTGACCGAAGCGCCGTATATGTCACTGGTGCTGGTTCCGGCTGGGGGCTCGGAACCAGCAAGCGGAGTGGTGGTTGTCGGCCTCGGTCCGGCGGGCCCGATGTGGCAGACGCCGGAGGCCGCCGCGGAGCTGGCGGCGGCGGACGTGGTGATCGGCTATGAGACGTACCTGGCGCGCGTGCCGGTGCGGCGGGGGCAGGAGCGGATCGGCTCTGACAACCGGGTTGAGGCAGAGCGCGCGCGGGATGCGCTGGCGCGGGCGGCAGCCGGCGCGCGGGTGGCAGTCGTGTCCTCCGGCGATCCCGGGGTGTTCGCCATGGCCTCCGCTGTTCTGGAGGAGGCGGAGGCGTTCCCTGACGTTCCTGTGCGGGTGATCCCGGGGCTGTCCGCGATGCAGGCCGTGGCCGCGCGGGTCGGGGCGCCGCTGGGCCATGACTTCGCGGTGATCTCCCTGTCGGACAACCTGAAGCCGTGGGAGACCGTCGCCTCCCGGCTGCGCGCCGCCGCGGAAGCCGACCTGGCGCTGGCGCTGTACAACCCGGCGTCGCGGAGCCGCAGTGCCGCTCCCGCGATTGAGACGCTGCTGAGTGTGCGTGACGCACCGGTGGTGGTTGCCCGGGCCGTCGGCTCCCCGGAGGAGTCGGTCGCGATCACGACGCTTGGCGAGCTGGATCCGGACGTGGTCGACATGCGCACGCTGCTGATCGTCGGGTCCTCCCAGACCGTGGTGCGGGGTGGCCGCGTTTACACCCCGCGGCGGTACCCGAGCCGATGAACGGCCGCCTCGACGCTGGTGACGGTCTCGACGCCGGGGCGCGGCGGACGCCGGACCACCACGACGGTTCGCTCGCCCGCGGCGTCGAGCTTTGCCTGGGTCATCGCGCCGCCGCTGTCCTTGGTGACCAGCATCGTGATGTTGTGGCGCTCCATCAGCGCGCGCTCGCTCTCAACGCTGTAGGGCCCGCGGTCGAGGATCAGCTCGTGATGGCGCGGGAGAGGGTCACCTGGTGGATCGACGCAGCGGATCAGGAACCAGGCGTCGTGAATCGGCGCGAACGCCTCCAGGCCCTGGCGTCCGGTGGTGAGGAAGGCGCGCTGCCCGTGCGTGTGCGCGGCGGCGGCACTGAGATCATCGACCCAGATCCAGCCGGGGCGCGGTGTGAACCCCGGCCGCTCCAGGCGCAGCAGCGGCGTGCCCGTCCGCTCGCACGCGGCGGCCGCGTTGGCGGAGATCTGCTGGGCGAACGGGTGGGTCGCGTCGACCACGGCGTCAACTCCGGACAGGTACTCGGCCAGGCCCTCAACCCCGCCGAAGCCGCCGATCCGCACCTCACCTACGGGCAGGCGCGGGTTCGACACGGCGCCGGCCAGCGAGGTGACACAGCGGCCGTCAAGGGCGGCGGCCAGCGCGCGGGCCTCTCCGGTACCACCGAGGATCAGGATCAATGGACGAGCTCCTTGTAATCGGCATCGGCGCCGGTAACCCCGCCGACATCACCGTCGGCGCGGTCGAGGCGCTGGCGCGTGCGGACGTCATCTTCACGCTGGATAGGGCCACGACCGATTTGACGCGAGCCCGCGACGCGCTGGTGGAACGCTATGCGCCGAACGCGCGCAACGTGGTGGTGGAGGAGCCGCGCCGCGACCGTGCCGCGAGCGCCTACGCGGAGGCCGTACACGACTGGCGCGCCGGCCGGGCGGCGACGTGGCAGAAGGCGATCGACGCCCATGACGGAGTCGGCGCGTTCCTGGTCTGGGGCGACCCGATGCTGTATGACTCGACCATCGCGGTGCTCGACCAGATCGGCGCCGAGTACACCGTGATCCCCGGCATCTCCAGCATCACCGCGCTGTGCGCCGCGCACAAGATCGCACTGAACCGGGTCGCGGGTGAGGTGCTGATCACCACGGGCCGGCGCCTGCGTGAAGGCGGCTGGCCGGCGGGTCAGACCGAGCTGGCGGTGATGCTGGACGGCAAGGGCGCATATCGCAACGTGATCGATGAGCCGCTCGAGATCTACTGGGGCGCGTATGTGGGTGCGGAAGAGCAGCTGCTGCTCAGCGGCCGCCTCAGCGAGGTTGCGGACCGGATCGACGCGACGATCGCTGAAGCACGGGAACGTCATGGCTGGATCATGGACGTCTACCTGCTGCGCGCCACCGAGTAGAGGTGGCTGTCGCGGAAGCCCTCGGCCGCCAGTGCCGGGCCGACGATGATCGTCGCGGTCCGTTTGATTTCAGCGGCCCGCGTGTCGGCGGCGATCGTCGCCAGGCTGCCGCGCAGCACGACCTCATCGGGATGGCTCGCACGGGCGACCACCGCGGCCGGGCAGTCCGAGCCGTAGTGCTCGGCCAAAGTCGCCGTGATCTGCTCGATCGCCTGGGTACCGAGATGGATCACCAGCGTCGCGCCGTGGGTGGCCAGATCCGCGAGCTGCTCGCCGGGCGGCAGCTTCGACGCCCGCGCCGAGTGCCTTGTGAGGATCACCGTCTGGGCCACCTCGGGCACGGTCAGCTCGCGCCCCAGGCTGGCGGCCGCGGCGGCGAAGGCGGGCACGCCGGGGGTCATGTCCCAGGGGATCTCCAGCGCGTCCAGGCGCCGCGCCTGCTCAGCCATGGCGCTGTAGATGCTGAGGTCGCCTGACTGCAGCCGGGCGACATCGTGGCCGGCGGCGTGCGCCTTCTTGATCAGCTCCGTGATCTGATCGAGGTCCAGTCCCTGGCTGTCGAACTTCGACGCGCCGGGCGGGCAGTGCTCCAGCACCTCCGCGGGAACCAGCGCGCCGGCGTAGATGCACACGGGGCTGGCAGCGATCAGGCGCTGGGCACGGAGCGTGATCAGGTCAGCGGCGCCCGGGCCAGCGCCGATGAAATGCACCGTCACTGCTTGGTC